>DXWR01000152.1 GCA_019416775.1 Oscillospiraceae bacterium
ATAAAATGAAGTATCCCTATCTCTACTGCGACATTGACGGCACCTTGGCAGACCAGAGTATCATCTCTGGAGAAAACGTGGCAGCTCTGGCCCAATACCGCCGGGCGGGGGGAAAACTGGGACTGGCCACCGGGCGGGTGGAGCTGATTACCGAAAGCTACGCCCAGCAGCTTGAGGTGGATCTGCCCTGCATCCTCTATAACGGGGCGGCGGTGTACGATTTCGGCTCCCATACCTTTCTCCACACCGAGACGGTGGATCCCGCCGATGTGCTGGCTATGATGGAGCTGGGGATGGGGGTGTATCCTCAGGTCAATGTGGAGATCTGCCCCGGCGGGCCCACGGTGCTGGCCAATCCCAGGGGGGTGGAAGACGTGTTCATCACCCGAGAGAACCAGCCTTTTGTGTTTGGCAGAGCAGAGGACTGCCGCTCCATCATCAAACTGATGTTTTATGGCCGGCCGGAATCCTTACAACAGGTGGAAGCCGCCATTCGCCCCCGGTTTGGGGAAAAGTACCGGATTTTATTTTCCCAGCCGGTGTATTTGGAGGTGCTGCCCAAGGCCGCCGGGAAGGAATCCGCTCTGGCCTGGATCAGCCAAAACCTGCACCTGCCTTTGGAGCAAATCTGTGCCATGGGGGACTTTGACAACGATGTGGGGATGATTTCTCTGGCGGGGCTGGGTGCCGCCCCGGCCGACGCCCCAGAGCGGGTGAAAAAGCAGGCGGACTTTATCTCCGACGCCCATGACCGCCATGCGGCAGTGAAGCTAGTGGAACATCTGCTGGAACAGGGGAAACAATAATTCAGGACTTGCTTTTGATGTAATCGTTGACATTACAATTCGAACGTATTATAATAGGGGTATTCTAAATGCAACTGTGAGGTTTTGTTTCATGCAGATTTCCAGCCGGTTTACCATCGCCCTTCATATTTTTGCCTGCATTGACACCTTTGGCCAAGATCATAAAATTACCAGCGAGTTTCTTGCCGACAGTGTGAATGTCAATCCGGTGATCATCCGCAAGCTGTTGTCTCAGCTCAAGGGAGCCGGTTTAGTGACCGTCCAGCGTGGCAGCGGGGGAACCGCTCTGGCAAAGCCGCCGGAGGATATTACTTTTTTGGATGTTTACCGGGCAGTGGAGTGTGTGGAAAAAGGGGAGCTGTTTCATTTTCATGAAAACCCCAATCGGAAATGTCCGGTGGGGCGGAATATCCACCATGTGTTGGATGAAAAATTACAGCAGATTCAACGGGCCATGGAGCAGGAAATGGCCGGTATTACGGTGGCTGATGTGATTCGGGACACCCAAAAATACATCGCTTTGGAATCGCAAACAACTTAATTTTCAACTTCTTTCCGGATGACTTTTGTGGAAAAGCAGTCCGGAAAATTTTTTGAAAAAATTTCGTTGTAACTATTGGCATTACATCGAGAGAGTGCTATACTATAGTTGTAATCAAAAAGGTTACAACAGTAACCGAAAAACCGCATGGATATTATTGGAGGTAATGTTATGAAAATCGCAGTAGTTTGCGCCAACGGCAAAGCAGGAAAATTGATTGTCAAGGAAGCTATGGACAGAGGGCTGGAGGTCACCGCCGTGGTGCGGGGAGAAAATCAAACTCAGGCCAAGCAGGTGCTGAACAAAGATTTGTTCGATCTCACCGCTGCTGATCTTTCCGGTTTTGATGTGGTCATTGACGCCTTCGGCGCCTGGACAGAGGATACTCTTCCGCAGCACAGCACTTCTTTGAAGCACCTGTGCGATCTCCTCTCCGGTACCCAGACCCGCTTGTTGGTGGTGGGCGGCGCCGGCAGCTTGTATGTCAATCCGGAACATACGGCTTGTGTGGCTGACGGCCCAGATTTTCCCGATGCCTTTAAGCCTTTGGCAGCCGCTATGGCAAAAGCGTTGGGTGAACTCCGGCAGCGCAGCGATGTAAAATGGACCTATCTCAGCCCCGCCGGGGATTTTCAGGCCGAGGGTGCCAGAACCGGTAAGTACATCCTGGGCGGCGAGGAATTGACCCTTAACTCCAAAGGAGAAAGCGTCATCAGCTATGCAGATTACGCCATTGCAATGGTGGATGAAGCAGTCAAGGGAAATCATATCCAACAACGAATCAGTGTGGTGGCAGAATAAGTCTGCTCAATAGAAAAGGCCCGTCCCGGAAATCCCGGAGCGGGTCTTGCTTATTGTTTGGATTGTTTTTCCCATTCTTCTTTTAAAAACCGAACCACTCCGTCTTCCCGGTTGGAGGGCAGGATACCGGTAGCCATTTCTTTTAGTTCTTTGCAGGCGTTTTCCACGGCGTAGCACCGGTCGGCGATTTCAAAAAGGGGCAGGTCGTTGATCCCGTCTCCAAAGCAGACCAATTCTTCCGCCCCCGCCCACTGTTTCAGGGCCAGAGCCGCCGTGGCTTTGGAGGCCTGTTTGGGCAGGATTTCCAGCCAGGGCTTGCCGGAATAAAGGTCGTTGCCGTAGATGCAGTAAAACCTTCCCCGCAAAATCCGGTACAGGGGCAGCAGGGGAACTTGGTCTTCAATGCAGGTGAAGTAGTAGGCGCTGGCTTGGTAGTACCCCTCCGGCGTGGATAGGGGCGTCCTCCGGGGATCATTGGGACGGGTGGCTAAGAAGGCAGAGAGGTTTTCTCCTGCCATGGATTCCAGCCAGAAAAACCGTTCCCGGCCGTCTTGGAGGGCGTAGACGATGGGACAGATTCCTTCACTTAACAGACAGTCCAGCAGGTCCTTCTGTTCCTTTGGGGTAAACCCCCAAAACCGCACCACCCGTCCGGTGGCGGGCTGGGTGAGGAAGATGCCGTTGTGGTACACCGCCGGAAGCTTGGGGCAGATGCCACGGGTGACGATGGAAGCGGTGACCCGGCTCCGGGCGGTGGCGTAGGAAAAAGGAAGCCCCTCCCGGATCAGCCGGCGCAGGGTACGGGCGGCATAGGGGGAGAGGCTTTGGTCAGGAGTTAAAAGGGTGCCGTCCAGATCGGAGAGATAAAGAGTTTTCATGGCGGCCTCCTCAGAAGATGATGTTAGGGTTAGATTTCAATGAAGTGGGGCTTGCGGGCTACGTAGTAGGTGATCTTGTCAAAGCCACAGAGCTTAGCCAGCGCTGCTCCGTCCGCTAGGTTTTTGCCTACGTCCTGGATGGAGTGAGCGTCACTGCCCAGGCTGATGTATTCCCCACCCAGTTCCTTGAACCGGCGGACGATGGGTTCATGAGGCAGGCACATACCGTAGGGCTGACGCAGGCCGGAGGTGTTGATCTCCAGGGCTTTGCCGCTCCGGGCCAAGGAACGGAGGATGGCGTCCATAATGTCCCGGTAATCTGCCAGACGCACCGGCAGTCGGTACCGTCCCACCAAGTAGCGCAGGGGATAGGTCAAATGGGCCAGCACATCAAACTGCTCCCAGCAGACAGTGTCGTATACATGGCGGAAATAATCCTCCAGCAACTTGTGGACCCGGACTTCATCCAGGGTGTTTTTATCCAAAAAGTAGAAATCCGGCATCCCGGGATTGTTGTGGACGCTGGCCAGAATTACGTCCCACTCCATCTTCAATACTTCCTGGGCGGCTTCCGGCCCTTGGAGGGGTTGGCCCATCTCCACCCCTTTGAGCACCAGCAGCCCGGAATCCCGGAACCGCTGAACGCAGTCCTCTGCTTCAAAATAGGATTGTTGAATCACTAAATCATAACGGTCCTTGCGGTATTGGTCGCATTCGCAGTGGTCGGTGACAGCCAGCCCTCCCAGGCGGTTTAACAGCGCCTGTTGGCAGACAGCATAGGTGGAATTTTTCCCATCGGGGGAATTGCTGGTGTGTGTGTGGCAATCAATCAGCCGGATATTGCTCATATTGGGTTCTCCTGTTTCAGTGTTCTAGTACCGGGAACGCCGGTAAATTCCAATTATTCATTATAATCAAAATGAAGAAAAATGTGTATAGGGGATGTGAACAGATTTTTCCCTGAATTTTTGATCAACCTTAGTGAAACTCACCCATCCCATTTGGGTTTCTTTTTTGGGGGAAGTATGCTAAAATGGTATCATCAGTTTCCAGGAAAGGACGGGATCGCATTTGAAAGCGGTTATCACAGTAGTTGGAAAAGATAAAGTAGGAATCTTGGCAAAAGTCAGCCAGGTATGCGCTGAGTATGACGCCAATATCATCGATGTAAACCAGACTGTTATGGACGATATGTTCTGCATGGTGATGCTGGCAGTGATCGACAAATTGAAAACCGATCTGGATCAGTTCCGGGGAGTGCTGGAAACGTTGGCGGCGGAAAATGGCCTGCAAATTCATGTGATGCACCAGGACGTATTCACCACCATGCACCATGTGTAAGGAGGAGCTCCTTACCCACTACCACGCAAAGAAAGGGCTGTGACTGCCATGCTCAATACCAAGGACATCATGGAAACCATCAACATGATCCAGGAAGAAAACCTGGACATCCGCACCATTACCATGGGCATCTCTCTGTTGGACTGCATCGATCCGGATCCGGATGCCGCCTGCCGGAAGATCTACAACAAGATTATGAAAAAGGCCGGTAAGCTGGTACAGGTGGGGGAAGAGATCGAAAAGGAATACGGAGTTCCCATCATCAACAAGCGGATTTCCGTCACCCCCATCGCCATCATCAGCGCCGCCTCCGGCAATCCCATCAAATATGCCCATGTGCTGGAGCAGGCCGCGGCGGACTGCGGGGTAAACTTCATCGGGGGGTATTCCGCTTTGGTGCAGAAGGGCTTTGCCCCGGGGGACGAGGAATTGATCCGCTCCATTCCCCAGGCCCTGGCGGAAACCGACCACGTCTGCTCTTCGGTGAATATCGGCTCCACCAAAGCCGGGATCAATCTGGACGCCTGCAAGCTCATGGGCCAGGTGGTGCGGGATACCGCCGAAGCCACCAAGGACCGCAACTGCATCGGCGCCGCCAAGCTGGTGGTGTTCTGTAATGCCCCGGAGGACAACCCCTTTATGGCGGGGGCCTTCCACGGCGTAGGGGAAGCGGACTGCATCATTAACGTGGGGGTTTCCGGTCCCGGAGTAGTGCGGGCCGCTTTGGCCAAAGCCAAGGATGCTTCCATCGCTGAAGTGGCGGATATCATCAAAAAAACCGCCTTTAAAATCACCCGGATGGGCCAGCTGGTGGGCACCGTGGCCGGCAAGCGGCTGGGAGTTCCCTTCGGCATTGTAGACCTGTCTTTGGCGCCTACGCCGGCGGTGGGAGATTCGGTAGCTCACATTCTGGAAGAGATCGGCCTGGAGCAGTGCGGCACCCACGGCACCACGGCGGCGCTGGCCATGCTCAACGACGCGGTGAAGAAAGGCGGCGTGATGGCCTCCAGCCGGGTAGGCGGCCTTTCCGGCGCCTTTATTCCGGTGACCGAAGATGCCGGCATGATCGACGCGGCTCGGAGCGGCTCCCTGCGGCTGGAAAAGCTGGAGGCCATGACGGCGGTGTGCAGCGTGGGGTTGGACATGATCGTGATTCCCGGGGACACCCCCGCCACCACCATCTCCGCCATCATTGCCGACGAAGCCGCCATTGGCATGGTGAATTCCAAGACCACGGCGGTGCGTGTGATTCCCGCCATTGGAGTCAAAGCTGGGGAAGAGCTGGACTTCGGAGGACTGCTGGGGTATGGCCCGGTGATGGAGATCAATCCCAAGTCCGCCGCCGCCTTTATCAATCGGGGCGGCCAGATTCCCGCACCCATGCAGAGCTTGAAGAATTAAAGTTTAGGTCCAGCCTTTTAGGGAAATAAGATCGAAGATGTTTTCCCGAAGGCATGGCGGGTGCAGGGGTGCAACCGACAGGTCTGCGACCTGCCCAAGTCCCACCTTGGCGGCCATAAAGGCCGGCCGCCATTTTGTTTTGCAAAAGTCGGTGGAACTTGCCTCTGCAAAGAATGCGGAATCTTTTATAAAAGTCCGTGACAGAGCGCCAATGTAGCTCAGCCGGTGGAAGCCGGAACCGGAATCCGCCTGACGATGCTGCCGAAGGCAGCTAGGAAGGTCGAACCGGAAACCATCAAGTTAGAATAAGCAAAGCCCGCTGTGTTATAACGCACAGAGGGCTGTTTTTTATCTTTGATTTTTTGACTTCCGGATTGACCCGGCTGGTTGCTGGCGCAACAACGCCGGGAGCATTCCGGTTCCAACATCCACCAGCTATGCTACATGGACGCTCTGCCTAAGACCTTTCAATACTTTTAAGGATTTTCCTGCGGGGGTTTTACCCCCTGCACCCCCAGCACCTTTTTGTAAAAAGCTGCACCAAAAACTTTTAAGTCAATCTCTCTAAAACTTTCCCCCGCCCCTTCCTTCGAATGGTCACAAATGTCAATGGGCCTCACGCCGTGGGTATGCTATAATGAAACAAATTTCCAACCCTTATCTTAGAAAGGACATACTATGATTCACGTATCGGATGTCAGCATCAATTTTGACGGGCAAGATCTTTTCAAAAACGTTAACCTGAAATTTTCCGAAGGCAACTGCTACGGTATTATCGGCGCCAACGGGGCGGGCAAATCCACCTTTTTGCGGATCCTCTCCGGAGAGCTGGAACCCGGCAAGGGAGAGGTCATTATCGATCCCGGCCAGCGGATGAGCGTGTTGAAGCAGGATCACTTTGCCTTTGACCAATATTCCGTTTTGGACACCATCGTGATGGGCAACCAACGGCTGTACCAGGTGGAGCAGGAGAAAAACGCCCTCTACGCCAAGGAAGATTTCACCGAAGAGGATGGCAATCTGGCTGCCGAGCTGGAAGCGGAGTACGCCGAGCTGGGCGGTTGGGACGCCGAAACCGATGCCGGCAAACTGCTTCAAGGTTTGGGACTGTCCTTGGATCTGCTCAGCCAGCCCATGAGTACCCTTCCTGCCAAGGAGAAGGTGAAGGTGCTGCTGGCGCAAGCCCTCTTTGGTCAACCGGACATCATCCTGCTGGACGAACCCACCAACCACCTGGACGTGGCCAGCATCCACTGGTTGGAAGGATTTTTGATGGACTATCCCGGCACGGTGATTGTGGTGAGCCACGACCGGCATTTCTTAAACAATGTCTGCACCCACATCTGCGACATTGACTACAACAAGATCAAGATCTATGTGGGCAACTACGATTTCTGGTACCAGTCCAGCCAACTAATTCAGAAAATGATCCGGGACCAGAACCGGAAGAACGAAGAAAAGGCCAAGGAACTCCAAGCTTTTATACAGCGATTCTCCGCCAACAAGAGCAAGTCCAAGCAGGCCACTTCCCGCCGGAAGCTGCTGGACAAGCTGACCATCGAGGAAATGCCCGCTTCCTCCCGGCGGTATCCTTTTGTGGCCTTCACTCAGGACCGGGAAGTGGGCAAGGAAATCCTCACTGCCGAGGACATTACCTGTTCCTTGGAAGGGGAGAAGGTGCTGGACGGCATTTCGTTCCGGGTAAACAAAGGGGATAAGATCGCCTTCGTGGGAGAAAACGACCGGGCCATCACCGCTTTGTTTGAAATTTTAGCCGGCAATCTGGAACCGGAACAGGGCAGCTTTAAGTGGGGGG
>DXWR01000153.1 GCA_019416775.1 Oscillospiraceae bacterium
TGGCGGCGGCAGCGGCTCTGGTGATCTGGCTGACGGCGGAGCCGGAGGCGGAAAAACCCTTTTTGATCCTGCGGGACCAGGATAGCAGCGAAATCGTTTCCTGCACCCTTTCCCAAGGGCTCACCCAAGAACAGTGGGACAACCCGGAAGAGCCTCTGCCCATCTTCTCCTTCACACCCCCCGACGGATTCCAACAAACCTTGGATGCCGCCCAAGCCGCCAACCATCTCAGCTACCAATACTGGGACGAATACCAGAACCGGGAAGGAGTGAAGTTGATCCTGATTCAGCGGCGGGCCTTGGAAGATACGTCCCTGGAGATCCCCAAAGACGCCCAGGAAGTGCAGGCAGGACAGTTTCAGGTGATCTACTACCAGGGGGATGGATACGACAACACCAGTCCCTGGGGAATGGATCCCGATGGAAAAAGAGGGCCCTATACCGGCCTTTATTGGAAATACGGGGACACCTTGCTGCGGTTGTCCTGCACCCAGAAGGTGGAACTGAACCAAATGCTGGAATGGATGCAGCAGGTGGACTACCAAACCTTGCGCCAGCCGGTGTACACCCCCTTGACGGTGGAGGCGGGGTACGTGCAGCGGGAAGAAGTGGAGGATCAGATCCGCATCACCTCCGTCAACTACCGCAGCCAGGGCAATCCGGAAATTCCCAAAGAGCTGCAGTACCCCGGCTTTTCCCAGGTCCCGGAAGGTTATCAGGTAGTAGAGTCCTACTCTATGGAGGGTTTTACCCTGTACGAAAACCAGCAGGGCGAAGGGCTGGCCCTGTACTGCACCCCCGGCAGCGCCGATTTCTTCAACAACGGCTTCAGCTACAAAACCATAGTAGCCAACCCCATTCCCTCGTCCGAACTGGAAAATCAAGCCGCCTTTATCCAAGTCACCGTAGGGGAAAACCCGGGATTCGTCCACCTTGGAGAAGACCGCTCCGAAATCGGCTGGATTGACGGCTGCTGGACCCTGCAAATCACCGCCACCGCCCCTTTGACCCAGCAACAGCTGGTGGAACTGGCAGAATCCATTCCTTCCAGCCTAGATGGAAGCGAGGAGTAAAACCCTCCCAAACAATGAACCAAAATGCCAAAGAAACCGCAGATGCGCTGTTCCGGTTTGGGGCGGCGCTTTTTGCAGCGGCAGGAATAGAAAACCTGTCCTTGCAACCCCGGTCCCGATGTGGTACACTAAATCAAAATGAACCGTATGAAGGAGGGACCAACATGAAGGCACTGAGAAAAAGCCGAACCTTTTTGGGGCTGCTGCTGGGCTGTTTGCTGCTGACCGGCTGCCAGAACGTGGAGGATGTCATTGCCCCGGCACAATCGGAACCCGCCCCCCTGCTCACCATATTAATGGGAGAACTACCGGAAAGCCTGGACCCTCTGACAGCGGATACTCCTGAATCCATTGTACTGGCAGGATATCTCTGCGACGGACTGCTGGAGTTTAACTCGGAAACCGGCCGGCCCGCCCCCTGTTTAGCCCAAAGCTGGGACGTCAGTGAGGACGGGCTTACCCTAACCCTCTATTTGGAAACCGGAGTTACCTTTGCCGATGGAACTGCCGTCAATGCTCAGGCGGTGGTGCAGAACATCCAGCGCTGGCAGAGCCAGGGAAGCGACCAGTTAAAGGATCAGCTTTCCTCCATTCAATCCATGCGGACAGCGGGAACCAATCAGGTAGTGCTCACCCTCTCTCAGCCGGATGCCGGCCTATTCACCGTTTTCTGTGCCCCGGAAACCGGGTTGGTTTCTCCGAATGCCATTCAAGCCGGCACCGTCAGCCAGGACCCCCAGGGCGCCGGAAGCTATCAGCTGGAGGAACAGCGGGATATCCTGATCCGCCTGGCCCGGCGGGAAGACTATTTCCGAGGTGTTCCCTCCCACCAGCAGGTGGAATTTCGCAATGCCAACGCCCAGCTGGCCCAGGAGTGGATGAACCAATCCCAGGACTATGTAGTAGTGGGAGAGTTGGTTTCCGATGTAGCAGTGAGCAATGGATATGAACGGTATAACGCCACCGGATTTCAAAGCTATCAGCTCTACTTAAACCTGCAGCGCCTGCCCCTAAACACCGTCCGCCAGCTCATCGGCCAAACCATTCAAACCGAAGTTACCATTCCCAACGGCTGTTTAGATCAGGGAGGTCTGCTGCCGGACGCCGTCTACCAAGGGGAGGACATTACCTTTTCCGCCAATACCAATGCTACCTTGGCTCAGTATTCCTACGCTTCCCTGACCCTAATCTGTTCCAATGACGCCTCGACTTTGTCTCTGGCTTTAAAAATCCAGGAAGCTTTGGAGAGTCAGCACTGCACGGTGACCATCCAATCTCTGGAGGAAGAAGAATTTACCCAAGCCATTGCTCAGGGAGACTACCATCTCTGTCTGATGAAGGAGGACATTCTGGACTGTTCCGACTGGCTGGAAAAATTCTCTCAATCAGACACCGACCCTGCCCATCTCCAAAACGACTCCATGGCCAAGTGGGCTCAGTGGCTGTGCCAATTAAAATACGACAAAGCCCGCACCGACGAACTGCAAGAGTTTTGCTCCATGTTGGCCCAACAGGCAGCAGTAGCGCCCATTTGCCAAAACGGCATCTCCATCCTTTCCGGTCAGGAGTACTATCTGGATCCTTGGGGCAGCTTTTTGGCCTAAGCTGAAAAAAGAGGCAATCCAAGGGAAAAGGGTTGCATCCCGGAGAGAAATCGGGTATAATACCAGTCATGATAGGAATTCTGTCCTGAAATGTTTGCGGCAACGAATATAGGAGGAAGCATTCATGAGTTTAGGCTCTTATTTGAAAAACAACCGCCCCCGAAGCATCGTGCTGACGGTGGTATTTGTACTGGCCTGCCTAGTGTTTATCGTAGGTGTAGTCTGCGTGATTTCCATCACTCGGATGATGGGCAGCCCGAGTCTACCGGAAGCGGATACTGCGGTGAATCAATCTAGTGTGTCCAACTCGGAAAGCACCGTATCTTCCTCCTTCCAGGGCAGTGGGGAAAATGCAGAAAGCGTCCTCCTCACCGAAGAAGAATTGGATCAGGCTAATGCCAACATCCGGGCACGGAACAATTCTCTGGGCCGCCGTCCCTCTTCCAGTGCCACCAACACCACCAGCCAGTCCTACACCACTTCCCGACATCAATCTTGGTCTGACGAAGAGGAATACTATACTTCTTCCCGCACCAGCTCCACCACCAGCCGGGAAGAAGAAAATACTTCCTCCACCGTCTCTGAGCCCACCACCTCTCAGGAAGAGCCCACCACCTCCACACCGGAAGAGCCCACTACTTCCACCCCGGAAGAGCCCACCTCTACTCCGTCGGTTCCTTCCACC
>DXWR01000154.1 GCA_019416775.1 Oscillospiraceae bacterium
GAAAAGCAGAACATCTTTTGAGTGGGAACTGAGATTTGGCATTTTATTTTCCCCATTTCCGTCTTGACAACCCCGGTTTCCCGCCTTATAATGAAAGGCAGTGAGCGAGGAAAAAGTCAATTCCGCTGCTTTTGTTTTTAGAGAGCCTCCGGTGGGTGCAAGGAGGCAGCAAAGGGCGGAAGAGCCGCTTTGGAGCTCCGGTTAATCCCGGCGGCAGGCAGCCGTTATCTGCTAAAACGAGAGGCGGGGAGATTCTCCGCAACTTGGGTGGTACCGCGTCAGAACTTTCTGCCGTCCCAAGCCGGTTTCCGGCAGGGGGCGGCTTTTTTGCTGTCCGGGCCCTCAACAATGAAGAAGGAGTGTAAAACCAATGGAATGGATGGGACTCAACGAGCTGCGGGAAAAGTTCCTGCACTTTTTTGAAGAGAAGGGGCATCTGCGTCTGCCCAGCTTTCCCCTGATCCCTCAGGGGGATAACAGCCTGTTGCTGATCAACTCCGGCATGGCTCCCATGAAGAAGTGGTTTTTGGGCCAGGAGGAGCCTCCCCGGCACCGGGTAACCACCTGCCAAAAGTGCATCCGCACCCCGGATATTGAAAACGTGGGCAAAACCGCCCGCCACGGCACCTTTTTTGAGATGCTGGGCAATTTCTCCTTCGGGGATTACTTCAAGCACGAAGCCACCAAGTGGGCCTGGGAGTTCATCACTCAGGAGCTGAAGATGCCGGTGGACAAACTGTGGGTGTCCATCTACGAAGGAGACGAGGAAACCCGGAAGATCTGGGTGGAGGAAGTGGGGGTTGCCCCCGACCGCATCGTCACCATGGGCAAGGAAGACAACTTCTGGGAAATCGGCGCCGGTCCCTGCGGCCCTTGCAGCGAGATCTACTTTGACCGTGGGCCGGAAAAGGGCTGCGGCAAGCCGGACTGCCACGTGGGCTGCGAATGCGACCGGTACGTGGAATTCTGGAACCTGGTGTTCAGTCAGTTTGACGGGGACGGCAACGGCAACTACACCCCCATGGCCCACCCCAACATCGACACCGGCATGGGCCTGGAACGTTTGGCCTGCATTATGCAGGGGGTGGATAACCTCTTTGAGGTGGACACCATCCAGAACATCATGAAGAAGATCAGTGAGATCGCCGGGGTGCACTACCATGAGGATGAAACCAAGGACGTGTCTTTGCGGGTGATCACCGACCACATCCGTTCCACCGTCTTTATGCTGGCGGACGGAGTGATCCCCTCCAACGAAGGCCGGGGCTATGTGCTGCGGCGTCTGCTTCGTCGGGCG
The DNA here is from genome assembly GCA_019416775.1 of Oscillospiraceae bacterium. Classification (GTDB taxonomy): domain Bacteria; phylum Bacillota; class Clostridia; order Oscillospirales; family Ruminococcaceae; genus Egerieicola. The sequence goes on from DXWR01000154.1 coordinate 1,298, forward strand.
GCACGCCATGGGCGGATGCTGGGCATTAACGGTCCCTTCCTGTATCAGGTGGTGGATACGGTGGTGAAGGAAAACCACACCGCTTACCCGGAACTGGCCCAGAAGCAGTCCTATTTGGAAAAGATCATCCTCACCGAGGAAGAAAACTTTGACCGTACCCTGAACAAGGGTCTGGAGCTGCTCAATCAGCTCATCGACAAGGCGGAAGAGCAGGGCCTTTCCATCCTGGCTGGAGAAGATGCCTTCCATTTGTATGATACCTTTGGATTCCCCATCGACCTGACCCGGGAAATCGCTTCCGAAAAGGGCCTTTCCATCGACGAAACCGCCTTCGGTGCCTTGATGGAGCACCAGAAAGAGGTGGCCCGTCAGGCTCGGATGAGCCAGGAGGACGTGGCTTGGGCGGACGAAACCCTGGGGCTCCACGGGGTCAAGACCCAGTTTACCGGCTACGACAGCCTCACCGGCAGCGGCAAGGTGCTGGCCATGCTGGTGGAGGGGGAAAAGGTGGAGGAAGTTTCCGCCGGCACCCGGGCTACCATGGTGTTTGATTCCACCTGCTTCTACGCTGAAAGCGGCGGACAGGTGGCGGATAAAGGCAGCATCTCCGCCGGTTCCGCGTCCGGCCAGGTGTTGGATGTGCAGAAAACCGGCACCGGGCTGTATATGCATGTGGTGCAGGTGGAAGAGGGAACCTTCCATCTGGGAGATACGGTAGAGCAGAAGGTGTATCAGCTGGTGCGGTACCCCATTATGCGCAACCACACCGCCGCCCACCTGCTGCAGGCGGCTCTGCGCCAGGTGCTGGGGGATCATGTCCACCAGGCCGGTCAGTTGGTCACCGCTCCCTCCCTGCGGTTTGACTTCTCCCACTTTGAAGCCATGACCCAGGACCAGATCCATCAGGTGGAAAAGTTGGTCAACCAGAAGATTTTTGAAGCCATTCCCGTTACCGTGGAAGAGATGCCCATTGAGCAAGCCCGGAAAACCGGCGCCATGGCTCTGTTTGGAGAAAAGTACGGCGACACCGTCCGGGTGGTCAGCGTGGACGACTTTTCCAAGGAATTCTGCGGCGGCACCCATGTGACCAACACCGCCCACATCGGCCTGTTTAAGATCGTCAGCGAAGGCAGCGTAGCGGCCGGGGTGCGCCGGATCGAGGCCGTGACCGGCAACTATATCCTGGAGCTGCTCCAGCACAATACCTACACCCTCCACCAGGCCGCCAAGGCCCTGAAGCTGAACAACCCGGAAGAGTTGGTGGACAAGTGCGCTGCCCTCACTGCCGAACTGAAGGAAGTCAAGGCGGAAGTGGCCCGGCTCAACGCCCAGCTGGCTCAGAGCAGCTTTGCGAAGGTGTTGAATGACAGCCTCCAGGAGGTAGATGGCATCCAGTACACCACCATGATGCTGGAAAATATGGATCTCAACGCTCTGAAGGACTCCACCGCTCAAATGCGGGATCATCACCCGGATTTGGTGTTTGTGGCCGCCAACATCGCCGATGGCAAGGGCAACCTGATCTGCGTGGTGGGTGACAATGCCAAAAAGCGGGGCCTGAAGGCGGGCAACATTGTTCGGGAAGTGGCCAAACTCACCGGCGGCAAGGGCGGCGGACGTCCTGACCAGGCCATGGCCGGTGTGGGCGACGTCACCAAGGTGGACGAAGCCCTGTTGCAGCTGAAGGACGTTATCGCGGGACAGCTGGGGTAATGATTTCCTTATTATCCCTTTGATTTTCCGAAAAGCTTTTTTCAAAAGAAGAAGGCTTTGCTTTAAATGAGTTTGTTCTTTGTTTATTTTTAGATCGAAGGGAGGTGCAACCATGGATTGTTTGTTTTGCAAGATTGCGGCGGGGGAAATCCCTTCCAAGAAAGCCTATGAGGACGAAAAGGTGTACGCCTTTTACGACATCGATTCCCAGGCCCCGGTGCATATTCTGGTGATTCCCAAGGAGCATATCCAAAGCGTCAACCAGATCACCCCGGAAAACCAGGAGATTGTGGGCCACATCTTCACTGTCATTGCCAAGCTGGCCAAGGAGCTGGATCTGAAGGACGGTTACCGGGTGGTGAGCAATGTAGGCGAGCAGGGAGGACAGAGTGTGCCCCATCTGCATTTCCACCTGCTGGGCGGACGGAATTTGGGCTGGCCTCCCGGCTAAAGAAAACGTCCGGCGATGTTTTTCCTATACAATGCAAATAGAGACTGTTACCAAATTGCGGCGACAGTCTCTTCCTTTATATATCGTGATTTCCGGTAAGGGTTACTTCCTCCAAAGGGATCTCTCGTTCTCCTTGCTCCAAGCACAGAGCATAGGCGTATCCATTTAGGATGCCCCCAAGCCGCACCGGTGGGAATTCCATGGGAGTCTCCCCTCGCAGGGAAAACCACTTCATTCCCTGGGAGAACCCGGCGGCGGTGGCCTTCAAGGCGGCTTCCTTTTCACACCACAGCCGAAAAAAGCCGGTTTCCGGCTGCTGCAACCGGTTCAGCCAGTCCGTCTCTTGCAGATGAAAGAACCGGTTGGCCAGCTTTTTCCATTGGGGCAGGGGACGGAGCTGTTCCAGATCGCACCCCAGCCGTCTTCCGTCGTCGCTGGCTAGGCAGAGACAACGGTGTCCGGAATGGGACAGGCTGAAAGAAAATTGGGGCAGGTCCGGGAAATAGGGCTTGCCGTGCAGGGTGTAGGTTGGTGGGGTGCGGGGAAGAGTGATACCCAGCTGGGCAGCGCTTTGCATCACCAGCAGCCAGGCAGCGGCGCCGGCGGCTTGGTGTTCCGGCAAAGTTCGGGTACGCAGTTGGGCTTGCCGCCAATCCGGCAGGAGGGACAGGGCGGATTCCAGCTGTGCAGGGCCCAGCAGGGGAGAGCAGTCGGCAGTCAAGCAACGAATCAAAAGGGGACCTCCTTTGGAATGTGTGGATGTTTAAGACCGAGTGTCAATGCTTATAGTATACCATGAAAATTCCGTTCGGTTTTCCTCGCTTTTTGCAAAGCAAAATGGCCGGCCGGACATTGCGCCGGTCAAGAGGGGAACCGTAATGGTTGGCTTTGCCAATCATTATACCATAAAAAACCCGTTGGGTTTCCACTGGTTTTTGCCGTGAGGCAAAATGCCGCCCCTGCTTTTTGGGCGGTAAAGTGGGAACCGTAATGGTTGGCTTTGCCAATCATTATACCACAATTTTCAGGGGACAGGGAAGCAAACTGCACAAAGCCGGGGAATGATCTTTGGGAGAATTATTGAAATTCCCTCGAACTCACGAATTTATCACACATTTTCCTCTGGAAGTCGATATAATGAAAGTTGCACTGTATCCACAGGCAGCAAACAACACGATTAGGAGATACCACAATGAAACCGAAAACCTTTCTAAAGCGGGGAGCGGGACTGCTGACAGCAGGAATTTTGGCTCTCACCGCCTTGACCGGCTGTTCCGGCGATCAGGGCACCGGCCTTTTTATCGACGGTAAGCGTCAGGATATCGATTGGGTAATGAAGATCAACGGGGAAGAGGTGAGCATGGACCTTTATCGCTGCTATTTCCTCAACCAGGTCCAGAGCGACGTGAACAGTTACGGCGACGACTATTGGAACAACGAGGAACTGTACAACCAAACCAAGGTCATTGCCGAGTCCAACGTGGAATGCTACACTGAGATCCTCCGTCAGTGCCGGGAACGGGGCATCACTCTGGATGCGGACGAACAGGCTCAGGTAGACGCCTATATGCAGCAAGCCCGCTCCAGCTATGAAACCGATGGGGATTGGCAGGCCGCTTTGGAGGTGACCTACTTTACCGAGGATCTGCTGAGGCAGATGCAGGAATTTACCCTGCTGCAGCAAAAGCTGATGGACGAAGTTTGCCCGGTAAGCGAGGAAGAGGTTGCTGCCGCCCGGGAGACGGTGGAAACCAGCTACTACAAAGCCCAGCACATTCTACTGCTTTATCCCGATGATTACGACACTTCTTCCTTGAGCACCACAGCAGAAAACCCCATCACCGAGGCGGACACCTCCAGCTTGGTGTATCAGCAGATGCTGGACATTCAGCAGCAGTTGGAAAACGGCGCCGATTTCACTCAGCTGGAAGAGGAGTACAGCGAAGACGCCAACACAGTGCAGAACTTCCTGGATGGAGTGATCTTTACCGACGGAGAGATGGTGCAGCAGTTTGAAGACACCGTCAAGAGTTTGGACCTCAATGAAATCAGCGGCATCATCAAGACCAGTTACGGCTACCATATCGTCAAGCGGGTGCCTCTCACGGAGGAGGATATCCAAGAAACCGCCCAGACCCTGGCTGCTCAGCAGGCGGACCAGAGCGATGCCTTCGGGGATTGGGTATACGATCAGGTGGACGCTGCCAGCGTGGAATACTGCGAACAGTATGATTTAATTACGCCGGATACATTGAAGTAAAATTGCATCTTTTCTCAGAGACTTGCCGGAGCACCCAGATTTGGGAAGGCTCCGGCTTTTGCTGTTTTGTTAGGATTTAGTAGAGGTATTGTTGTTTTTTATAGAAAAAGGAAGGCGGAAATTCTCTTTCCAGTATTTGGCGATGAATTACTGAAAACGCCGTAATATTTTAT
>DXWR01000155.1 GCA_019416775.1 Oscillospiraceae bacterium
AAAATTCTTCCTGCTGGGCTTGACGAAAGGCCCGGCGAAGTTCTTCTCTGGTCATAATTTCTCCCTCTTATTTCATTTGATTGGCTTTGGCCCAGTCTAATAGTTTTTGCTTGCCTCGGGTGATCTGCTTTTTCACCGTGGGGAGCTTCCGCTCCAGCAGGTTGGCAATTTCGGTGGGGGTGAGCTCCATGCCGAACCGGTAGTACAGCACCTCCCGATAGGGTTGTTCCAACTGCTTCAGCCCTTCCAGCAGGGTCTGATATTCCCACTGTAAACAGAGTTGATCCAGAAACTGTTCATCGGAACAGCATTCCGGTTGTTCAGGCAGTTGGTCCATACAGCTTTCCTGGCGGTGCTTTTTCAGTCGCTTGTAGGAGGCGTTCTGGGTGATTTTTAGCAGATAGTTGCGTTGGTCCTGGGGATCGTCCAGCTTTTCCAGCACGTCCATGTACCGGCCCGCCTGGACAAAGGCGTCTTGGACCGCATCCTCCGCTTCTTCCGGGTGATGGAGGATGGAGCGGGCCAGATAGAGCATCTGCCTGCCGTAGGTTTCATAGAGCTGGGCCAACCGCTGCTGCCGGTCGGGACGGCCTTTGAGGGAAAGTAAAATAGATAGCATAAGGGGCACTCCTTTGAATCTTCCGGTATTGCGTCTTAGTTCTGGGAATAGTCTACGGTTTCGGCCAGGGCGATCATTTCTTGTTGGGAGATGTCGCCGTAGTAAAGGATCTCCATCCATCGGCCGCCGTAACGCCAGACCAGATAGTTGTAGTCCTCCACTTTCCCGTATAATCCATCCATATCCAGCACCTTGACTTCCTCCATGGGCTGAGAACAGGTAAAGCCAGGCAGGAAGCATCCGCTGTTGTTGGGAAGGGGCATCATGACCAGCTGACTCAGCACCAGCGTTACGCCCTCCTGATTTTGGTAGGTGTAGGTGGCGCCGTTGGAATGAAAGCCGTTTTTCGGGGGTGTTACCGGTTCTTCATTTTCTGCTTTGATTAAGGTAAAGCCTTCCGGAGCGGCGGCAAAGTTATAATTGATCTCTTCATCTCGGCCGGTGGCGGATTCTTCCATCTGGTCGTATACCTCATCCCGCAGGGCGTAGCGGTAAACCCATTCCGGGGAATCTGAAGTACCGGTTTCTTCTGCTTCCCATAGATCGTAGTCCAGATAGCAGTAAAAGTCAGAAACGGTGTTGAGATCTACCGCTTTGGCATGGCTGCCATAGTCCATCTGCCCAATCCAGCCCAAAAGCTGTTGCTGAGAAACATTGCCCCAGTATTCCACCTTCATGGCGGAGTTTCCGTACAGCCAAAAGGCGTAGGCTCGCTGTTGGGTGCAGCCGGAATAAACTTCGATCTGTTCCCCGTTTTGATTTTCCAGGATGGTGGATTCCAACTGGATGGGAGGTTCAAACCGCAGACCGGTGTACATCAATTCCTGGGTAAGGTTGAGCACGGCTCCGGTTTGAGGGTTGTACCACTGATCCAGCTGGGCGTATAGATAGGTTGGGCTTTGAACGTTCTCGCACAAGCGGATAAAACCCTCCGGATCGGGGATCTGGTAGTGGGGAAGATTGCGGCTGCTGCCTCCTCTGCCGTACCCTTCTACAAGATAGTGATATTCCGGAGCCCGGTCGCCGTATTGGTATTTTCCGGTGTATTTGATGGAGGCTGCCTGGGTGGTCACGACCTGGTAAATGGTACATCCGCCCAAGATCAACAGCACTGCCACCAAAAAGAAAATGGCAATCCGCTTCTTTTTGGAAACGGGACGGGGAGCCAATCCCAGCATCCGTGCCATCTTCCTTTGGAATTGGGGGGAGGCGTGGATGGTAGGCTGCTCCGGCACCATGAAAAATTCTTCCTGCTGGGCTTGACGAAAGGCCCGGCGAAGTTCTTCTCTGGTCATAATTTCTCCCTCTTATTTCATTTGATTGGCTTTGGCCCAGTCTAATAGTTTTTGCTTGCCTCGGGTGATCTGCTTTTTCACCGTGG
>DXWR01000156.1 GCA_019416775.1 Oscillospiraceae bacterium
GGGGACATCCTCCCCGGCAATGCCCACGCCGTTATCGGTAACTCGAAGGTAGCGGATACCCCCTTCTTTCAGCTCCACGGTAATGGCGGTGGCTTTGGCGTCAATGGCGTTTTCCAGCAGTTCCTTCACCACCGAGGACGGGCGCTCCACCACCTCCCCGGCGGCAATCAGCTCCGACACCTGGGGCGGGAGCAAATGAATTTTGGGCATATCGCACCTTCTTTCTTACGGTAAATCTAAATTTACGGCAGCAGCTTTTTTAGCTCGTAAAGTTCGTTTAAGGCTTCAATGGGGGTCAACAGATCCACATTCAGCTTTTTCAGCTCTTCCTCCACCTGACTGACGTAAGCGGTCATCTGCATCTGGGGGGAGGCCGGCTGCTGAGGCTGGGGATGGACCGGGCTGCCTGCCGGGGGATTTTCATTGAGCTGGGCCAGAATTTCCTTGGCCCGGTTCAGCAGCGGCTGAGGCAGGCCCGCCAGCTTGGCCACTTCAATGCCGAAGCTGTCGTCGGCGCCGCCGGGGACAATCTTCCGCAAAAAAGTAATGTCGTCCCCCCGCTTTTTCACGGCAATGTTGTAATTTTTCACCCCGTCCAAGCTCTGCTCCAATTCGCACAGCTCATGATAGTGGGTGGCAAACAGGGTTTTGCAGTGAAGACGCTTGGTGTTCACCATATATTCCACCGCCGCCCGGGCCAAACTCATGCCGTCATAGGTGGAGGTACCTCGGCCGATTTCATCCAGGATCACCAGGCTTTTGGGGGTGGCGTACTTTAAAATATGGGCCAGTTCGGTCATCTCCACCATAAAGGTGGATTGTCCGGCGGTCAAATCGTCGGAAGCCCCCACCCGGGTAAAGATCCGGTCCACCACCGTCAAGTCTGCCTGGGTGGCGGGGACGTAGCTGCCGATCTGCGCCATAATGGCAATCACCGCCACCTGGCGCATATAGGTGGATTTGCCCGCCATATTGGGGCCGGTGATAATCAGCATCCGGTTGTCCTTTTGGTCCAACCACACATCGTTGGGAACGAACACCGAATCGGTGAGCATCTTTTCCACCACCGGGTGGCGGCCATTCTGGATGCGGATGGTGCCCTTATCGTTAAACCGGGGGCAGACATAGTCGTTTTCCCGGGCCACCTGAGCTAAGCTGCACAAAAAGTCCAGCCGGGCCAGGGCGGCGGAAGTGGTTTGGATGGCGTCTCCCCGGGAGGCAATATACTGCCGCACCTCGGTTAAAATGGCGGCTTCCAAGGCTACAATCTTTTCGCTGGCGGTGAGCACCCGGCTTTCCAGTTCCTTAAGCTCCTGGGTAATGAACCGTTCGCAGCCGGTGAGGGTCTGTTTGCGGATGTATTCTTGAGGCACCTGGTCCAAGAAGGAATTGGTGACCTCGATGTAGTAGCCAAACACCTTATTGGAACGAATCTTCAAAGTCTTGATGCCGGTGCGTTCCCGTTCCGCCTGTTCCATAGTCTGGATCACATCGGCGGCGTGATCTCGCAGAGCCTTTAAT
>DXWR01000157.1 GCA_019416775.1 Oscillospiraceae bacterium
TAAGACGTTTCGCGCCAAAAGTTGGATGGAATGCAAAATCCACGGGATTTTGATTTTTTGCACCAACCATCCGGGCTGTCCAATTCGGCTTTTGCAAAGCAAAATGCCGCCCATGCTTTACGGGCGGCAAGAATTGGACGAAAGATAAAACCGATCCGGTTTTATCTTGGTTCCACAATCAACCGCACAGCAGTGCGCTCCTGACCATCAATTTCAATCTCAGTGAACCCCGGCGTGCAGATTAAATCCACCCCTGCCGGCGCCAGATACCCTCTGGCCACTGCCACCGATTTAATCGCCTGATTCGCGGCGCCGGCGCCTACCGCCTGCACCTCTACAATCCCCTGCTCCCGCACCACACCGGCAATGGCACCGGCCACGGAAGTGGGTCTGGAACTGGATGATACTTTCAAAATCTCCATCTTGACCTCCTGCTGGAACGCGAATGATTTTTCTTTCTTTCATCATAGCACGGTCTCTGCGCGGAATCAATACTGTCTGACAATAATTGGAAATTTACACAAGGTTGACCCTAGTAACCTTGTTCACTTTGCCACTTTTTGCCTCTACATTCAGCAAAATCCCCTGAATACGACAAGGGCCATCCGCTGTCTCAAAACGGCTGGGCATATGGGTCAGGTGGCGCTTCAGCACTGCCTCCGGCTTCACCCCCAGCACCGACTGTTCCGGCCCCACCATACCCGCATCGGTAAGGTAGGCAGTACCTTTGGGAAGAATCTGCTCGTCGGCGGTCTGGACATGGGTGTGGGTGCCAATCACAGCAGTGACTCGACCGTCCAGATAAAAGCCCATAGCCCGCTTTTCCCCGGTAGCTTCTGCGTGGAAGTCCACCAAAATGGCGTTGCAGTCCTTCAGCTTGGGGAGGATCTGGTCCACGGTATGAAAGGGGTTGTCCAAAGCTTCCATAAACACCACCCCCATCAGGTTGATGACTCCCAGCCGGAACCGCCCGCCATCATACACCGTATATCCCACTCCCGGAGCGGAAGAGGGATAGTTGGCGGGGCGGATGATCTGACCCGGATGGGCTTCCAAATAGGGATAGATCTCCCGGCGGCGGTACACATGATTGCCGGTGGTGAGCAGGTCCACCCCGCTGTCCAGCAGGTGGTTGGCGGACTGGGGAAGAACACCGTTGCCGATGGCGGAATTTTCCCCATTGGCAATCACCACATCCACCGAATGTTCCCGCTTAAAGCCCGGCAGAAACCGCCGCACCGCCTGGCATCCCGGCTGACCCACCACGTCGCCAAGAAAGAGAATGTTCATCAAATACCAATCCTCCTCGCATAGGTAACAAAGGGCAGCGGCCTGCCGAAACAAGCCGCCGCAAAAGGACAAAAAGGAATTCTCTTCCTTCTTCTCTCGATCCGAGGAACGGTGTTACTTTCTTTCCCGTTCCTGTTTCTTCTGAATATAGTTCCACGCACTGCGGCACATATCCTCCAGCCCATATTTGGCTTCCCAGCCCAGCACACGCTTGGCCTTGCTGGGATCGGCATAGCAGGTGGGGATGTCTCCCGCCCGGCGGGGAGCGATTTCATAGGGCACCTTCACCCCGGTGGCGGTCTCAAAGGCGTGGACGATGTCCAGCACGGAGTAGCCCTTACCGGTGCCCAGGTTGATGGCATCGCAGCCGGTGTGCTGGCGGGCATACCGCACGGCGTTGCAGTGGCCCTTAGCCAGATCCACCACATGGATGTAATCCCGGACTCCGGTGCCGTCGGGAGTGGGATAGTCGTTGCCAAATACATTCAGGTGATCCAGCTTCCCTGCCGCCACCTGGCAGATGTAGGGCATCAGATTGTTGGGAATGCCGTTGGGATCCTCCCCAATCAAGCCGCTTTCGTGAGCACCGATGGGGTTAAAGTACCGCAGCAGAGTGACGCTCCATTCCGAATCCGGCACACAAAGATCCCCGAAGATCCGTTCCAGCATCAGCTTGGTGGAGCCGTAGGGGTTGGTGGTAGACAGAGGAAAATCCTCGGTGATAGGAACAGTATGGGGATTGCCGTACACCGTAGCGGAGGAAGAGAATACCATCCGCTTGCAGCCGTGGCGTTCCATCACCCGGCAGAGGATCAGGGAACCGGTGAGGTTATTGTGGTAGTACCGCAGGGGCTGCTGTACGCTTTCCCCCACCGCCTTCAAGCCGGCAAAGTGGATGACGCAGTCGATCTGGTTTTCGGCAAAGACCCGTTCCAAGCCTTCTTCATCCAGCAGATCCACTTCATAAAAGGGAAAGTCTTTGCCGGTAATGGTTTTCACTGCCTCCACTGCGGCAGGTTTGGAGTTGATGAAATTATCCACCACCACAATATCTTCTCCTGCCTGGAGCAGCTCCACACAGGTGTGGGATCCAATAAACCCGGCTCCGCCGGTAATGAGTACGGACATGAAAATCGTTCCTTTCCAAGTGAAGTTTGGTTTGCAGACAAACGCAGGGAAAACGCAGGATATTGGGAAAACGAACCGCAGCCTTCTGCCGGACTGCCTGCTCTGTACTCTTACCGGTGATGAGTTCCGGGAATATGCAGACACACCCCGCCCCAAGGACGGATGGCCAACCGATGACAGCTGCCTGGGCCAAACAGTTCTTCCATGGTTTTTACATAGCTGCAAAGGAGATCATCCGGCACAAAAGCCTGGATTGTGCCGGCAAATCCGCCGCCGTGAACCCGGCAGGCCCCTCTTCCCCCCAGGAGATGTTCACTGGCCAACAACGCCAGAGACACCGGCTGATGGGTGGGGTCTTGAGGAGCAAAGATATTTTGCAGCCAGCGGAAGCTGGACTGTCCCGACTGCTTCACCAGCTCTAAAAACCGGTCAAAATCTCCATTTTCCAGAGCTTGGGCTTCCTGTTTGGCCCGGCGGGTTTCCCCAAAGAAGTGAGCTGCCCGGAGGATAGCCCGGTCATTGACCCGGCCGTGAAGCTGAGACAGAGCCAGATAAAAATCCTCTTCGCTGACCTGGCTCAGTACCTGCTCACCGAAGCAGGCCGCCACCGCCTTCATTTCCGCCGGGATGGCAGAGTATTCCCCCGAAAGGTTTTCGTGGCTGCTTCCCACCTCGGTAACACAGAGATGGTGATGCACCTTGGAAAAGTCAAAGGGAATCTGCCGGATCTGGGGCCGCTCCCCGCCGAAGTTGATGGAGACAAAGCCTCCCACAGCGCTGACCATCTGGTCCATCAGGCCGCACTGCTTGCCGAAATACTCATTTTCTGCATACTGTCCTACCTGGGCGATCCGCTGGGGATCCACCAGGCCGCCATTGTAAAGGTGGTTGAGCACGGTACCGATCAACACCTCAAAGGCCGCCGAGGAGGAGAGCCCGCCTCCCTTTATCACTGCGGAGGTGGTGTAGGCGTCAAAACCCCCGATGCGGTAACCGAACTGGGAAAACCGAGCGGCAATTCCCCGAATCAAAGCCTGAGAAGTCTCCGTTTCTTCCGGCACCGGCTCCAGCTGGGACAGATCCACCTCTTCCAGTTCGTAACCCTGAGACTGCACCCGGATGATGTTGTCCTCCCGGGGGGACACTACCCCGATAACGTCCAAACTCACCGCGGCGCCCAACACCCAGCCCAGCTGATGGTCGGTGTGATTACCCCCCACTTCGGTGCGGCCGGGAGCGGAAAACAGACCGGTGAGTGTCCGTTCCGAGAAGGTCTGTTCAAAGCCTTCCAGAGCCTCTAAAAAACGCTGCCGCAGTTTGGGCGCCCCGAAGGAATCCGCCCCGTACAAGCGCTGTAAAGCCGGATCCAGGTTTCCACTTTCCAGCTCAGCCCGCCAAGCAGCAATGGGTTTTAACTCCATATCCTTTGATTCTCCTTTCCAGAGAGTCCATAGCCCGAGACGCCGAAATAACCGACAAGCCTTGTCCTTTTCAGAGAAACTATCCCTGAATTTGAATCAAGCAACCACCTCAAGCCCCGGAACCAAATCCGGTATTTATTGCTATTATACCATTCTTTATGAAAAAAAGGAAGTGCTATCATTCCCGTTATGTTCGCACAACCAAATAAACCGTTTAAAATACCCCGTTCTATCTACAAAATCTGGTATAATAAGACAAGAAATAGCAAATGGAGTCGCAATTTTTGAGAAATTTTTGCAACAATGCCATTTGACATCACCTCTGGAAAGAAGAAAGTGA
>DXWR01000158.1 GCA_019416775.1 Oscillospiraceae bacterium
TCAACTGTTGATATATCAACAATGGAGGGATTTGGGTGGAACGTAGCTTTCATATGCTTTTGTACCGCGCCTTTCACGCCCAGCGCCACTACCTGCGGGGCGGGCTGCGGGAGGTGGGCTTGGAGCCTGGTCAGCCGAAGCTGTTGGAATATCTTTCCCGGTACGGCCCCTGCCGCCAGCGGGAATTGACAGACTACTTTGAGATTGATTCCGCCGCCGTTTCCCGGATGTTGGACGGTATGGAACGGGGTGGCTTTATCACCCGGCGCACCAACCAAGCCAGCCGACGGTGCAATTTGGTGGAAGTGACCGAAAAAGGAAAACAGGCCTACGCCGTCTGGCAGCAGCGCTGCCGGGAGATGGAGCAGGTGCTGCTTCAAGGTTTCTCTGCGGAAGAACTGGAAACCCTTTTTTGCTATCTTTCCCGGATCTATCAAAACTTTCAAAGAGACAAGGAGGAACGTTCGTGCAGGACTTAAAGCGTTTGCTGCGGTATTTCGGCCCTTACCGCAAGGATATGATCATCGGCGCAGCATTGGTGGCGGTGGAGACCTTTTTTGAACTTCTGATTCCTCTGCTGATGGCGGACTTGATTGACGTGGGGGTTGCCAACCACAATGTGGCCTATATCTGGCAAAAAGGTATTGAAATGGGGATCTGCGCTGTGCTGGCTTTGGTTACTGGGTTGCTCTACGCTCGATTTGCCGCCAAAGCAGCCTATGGCTGGGGCGCCCAGATCCGGGAAGCGATGTACGAAAAGGTGCAGAAATTTGCCTTTTCCAATCTGGATCGCTTTGAAACCTCCTCGTTGGTCACTCGGATGACCACTGACGTCACTGTGCTGCAAAACGCTATGAACGGCGGCTTCCGCCCTCTGGTGCGCAGCCCGATTTTATTACTGCTGGGAATTGGTCTCTCCTTTTGGATGAACCCTTTGCTGGCTTTGATCTTTGTAATTTGCGCCCCCATTTTAGGGGTGATGCTCTTATACATTGTCCATAAAATCGCCCCCATGTACCGCTGGCTGCAGCGGGCGGTGGACAAGTTGAACAATGTGGTGCAGGAAGGCTTAACTGCCATCCGCGCCGTGAAGGCGTTTGTGCGGGGAGAGTACGAAGAAGAGAAGTTTCAGGAAGTAAACCAGACCCTTACAGAACAAAGCCGGAAAACCTTCCACTATGCAGTGCTGAACCTTCCGGCCTTTCAGTTGATTATGTATCTCTGCCTGACCTTAATTATGTGGTTTGGGGGCAGCATGGTGTTGAACAATACCCTTCAGGTAGGGGACCTCACCGGCTTTTTAAGCTATGTGTTCCAGGTGATGAACTCCCTGATGATGATTTCCAATGTGTTTTTACTGCTCACCCGTTCTTTAGCCAGTGCCCGCCGGGTCTGCCAGGTGCTGGAGGAGGAAGTGGCACTCACCTCTCCCAAACAAGGCGAAAGGGAAGTGCAAAACGGCAGTGTGGACTTTGAACACGTTTCCTTTAAATATCACATAAAAGCCAAAGAATTTGCCCTGTCCAATGTAACTCTCCACTTTGCCCCCGGTGAAACCATCGGCATTTTAGGAGGAACCGGTTCTGCCAAAACTACACTGGTGCAGCTGATTCCCCGGCTGTACGACGCCACCCAGGGCCGGGTATTAGTAGGAGGAAAGGACGTTCGCGACTACGATTTGGAAACCCTTCGGGATGCTGTGGGCATTGTGCTGCAAAAAAATGTGCTGTTTTCCGGCACCGTCCGGGAAAATCTGCTGTGGGGGGATCCCCACGCCACGGACGATCAGCTTTGGGCCGCCTGCCGCCAGGCTTGCGCCGACGAATTTTTAGAAAAGATGCCCAAGGGATTGGATACCGATCTGGGTCAGGGAGGCGTCAATCTTTCCGGCGGACAGAAACAGCGGCTCTGTATTGCCAGGACTCTGCTGAAACACCCCAAAGTTTTGATCTTCGACGACTCTACCAGCGCAGTGGATACCGCCACCGAAGCAAGGATCCGCACTTCGTTGGCTCAGCTTACCGATGTCACCAAGATTATCATTGCCCAGCGGGTCACATCGGTGATGAACGCGGATCAGATTGTCATTTTGGAGGATGGGGCGGTTCATGCTGTGGGAAACCATAACAGTCTGTTGGCACAGGATTCGATCTATCAGGAAATTTATTCTTCTCAGTTAAAAGGAAAGGAGGAGAGTGCATCGTGAAGCAGCTCAGTGGAAAAAAGCCCCGGGATTTCGGGTATACCATTCGATCCCTCCTTTCCTACATGGGCCGGCATAAGCTGTTGTTTTTGGCGGTGGCAGTGCTGGTGACCATCAGCTCCTTAGCCAACCTTTTGGGCACCTATATGATCCGTCCGGTGGTCAATGATCTGACGGCGGGAAGCTGGAGCCAGCTGATCCAAGGGGTGTTGATTACGGCGGTGATTTACATCATCGGGGTGCTCACTGCCTACGGCTATACCCAAATTATGGTGAAGGCCGCCCAAAAGGTGCTCTACGACATCCGCCGGGATTTATTTGCTCATCTCCAGACCCTGCCTTTGAAGTACTTTGACCGGCACCGGCACGGGGATATTATGAGCTATTTCACCAACGATGTAGACACCATCTCCGATGCACTGAATAACAGCTTTGCCATGCTGATCCAATCCTTTATCCAGATGGCAGGCACACTGATCATCCTCTATCTCTTAAATTGGCAGCTTTCTCTCATTGTCACTGTTTGTTATGGGGTGATGTTTTGGTATATCCGCTTCAGCGGCAAGCGCAGCAAAGCGTACTACGCCATCCAGCAAAACAGCTTGGGAGATCTGGATGGCTACATCGAAGAGATGGTCAATGGACAAAAGGCAGTAAAGGTGTTCAACCATGAACAAGCCAACCTGAATACATTCCGGGAAAAGAACGAGGCCCTCCGCAAAGCGGGTACCGGTGCCCAAGCCTATGCCGGCACCATGATCCCGGCGGTGGTGAGCATTTCCTATATCAACTACGCCATTGTGGCGGTGTTGGGAGGACTGATGGCCTTAAACAGTTGGACTGACGTGGGAAGTTTGGCCAGCTATTTGGTATTTGTCCGTCAAGCCGCCGCCCCCATCAACCAATTTACCCAGCAGAGTAATTTCTTGTTGGCGGCGTTGGCCGGCGCAGAACGGGTATTCCGCGCTATGGATGAACGGCCGGAGCGGGACAAAGGCCAGGTCAAACTGATTTTGCAGCAAAACGGCTGGGCATGGCAGAAGGAAGACGGCAGCACCGTTCCCCTTCGGGGGGATGTGCGCCTGGAGGATGTGAGTTTTGGCTACAATCCCGGACGAATCATCCTTCATCATATCAGCCTTTATGCGAAACCTGGCCAGAAGATTGCCTTTGTGGGCTCCACCGGTGCGGGGAAAACCACCATCACCAACCTGATCAATCGGTTTTACGATGTCCAGCAGGGCAGGATTGTCTATGACGGCTTTGACCTGCGGGAGATGAAGAAAGAATCCCTTCGCCGCAGCTTGGGCATGGTGCTTCAGGATACCCATCTGTTCACCGGCACCATTGCGGACAATATCCGTTTCGGAAAACTGGACGCCACCCAAGAGGAGGTAGAGGCCGCCGCCAAAATCGCCAATGCGGACTCCTTTATCCGCCGGCTGCCTCAGGGATACGAAACCATGGTTCGCTCTGACGGCGCCAACCTCTCTCAAGGCCAGCGGCAGCTTTTAGCCATTGCCCGGGCGGCGGTGGCGGACCCGCCGGTGCTGATTTTGGATGAAGCCACCTCCTCCATCGATACCCGTACCGAAGCCCTGATTGAAAAGGGGATGGACCGGCTGATGGAAGGACGAACCGTTTTTGTGATCGCTCACCGGCTCAGTACAGTGCGCAACGCAGACGCCATTATGGTGCTGGAACAGGGACAAATTGTGGAGCGGGGCAGCCACAAGGAATTGCTGGCCCAAAAGGGTGTGTATTACCGGCTTTACACCGGTATGCTGGAGTTGAGTTAGTGCCGGACAGAGGCAAAATTGCCTTGACGGAACGGAGTAGAAATGCTACACTGTTACAGGAATTATGATACTGACTCTTTCCTATTTTGCATATCTATCAATGAGAGAAACGGACTCTGAAAAGGATTGGTGAACGCGATTATGGGCAAATATTTCGGCACGGACGGCTTCCGAGGGGAAGCCAATGTTACATTGACCTACGACCATGCGGTGAAAATCGGCCGCTTTTTGGGTTGGTACTACGGCGCCAACCGGGGCAAAAAATGTCAGATCGTCATTGGCAAAGACACCCGGCGCTCTTCCTATATGTTTGAATATGCTTTGGCGGCGGGACTAACCGCTTCCGGGGCCGACGCCTATTTGATGCACGTCACCACCACTCCCAGCGTGTCCTATGTCACCCGCACCGACGGCTTTGACTGCGGCATTATGATTTCCGCCAGCCACAACCCCTACTACGACAATGGCATTAAGCTGCTCAATGAAAAAGGGGAGAAGATGGATGAGGAGACCATTCTGAAGATCGAGGATTACCTGGACGGAAAAACACCGGAACCGCCCCTGGCCAAGCGGGGAGAAATCGGCTGTACCGTGGACTACATTGCCGGCCGGAACCGGTATGTGGGTTATCTGATTTCCCTGGCCATCCACTCCTTCCGGGGCAAACGGGTGGGATTGGACTGCGCCAACGGAAGCTCTTGGCAGATCGCCAAAGGGGTGTTTGATGCCCTGGGAGCCAAGACCTATGTGATCAATGCCCAACCCGATGGATTAAACATCAACGAAAACTGCGGCTCCACGCATATCGAAGTGCTGCGGAAATTTGTGTTGGAAAACCAGTTGGACGTTGGCTTTGCCTATGACGGTGACGCTGACCGCTGCATCGCTGTGGCGGAAGACGGTCGAATCATTGACGGCGACCTGATCCTCTATATTTACGGCTGCTATATGAAGGAGAAGGGCAAGCTCACCAACAACACGGTGGTCACCACAGTAATGTCCAATTTCGGGTTATACAAAGCCTTTGACGAAGCCGGAATCCAATATGAAAAAACTGCGGTAGGGGATAAGTACGTCTACGAAAATATGGTGAAGAACGGCCACCGCATCGGCGGCGAACAGTCCGGCCACATTATCTTCAGCAAATACGCCACCACCGGCGACGGCATTATGACTTCCATTAAGCTGATGGAAGTGATGCTGGCCAAAAAGCTGCCCCTGTCCAAACTGGCGGAGCCGGTGAAGATCTATCCTCAGGTGCTGAAAAATGTCCGGGTGAAGAGTAAGCCGGAAGCCCAGAACGATCCCGATGTCCAAAAGGCAGTGGAAGAGGTAGCTCAGGCTCTGGGAGATGACGGCCGAATTCTGGTGCGGGAAAGCGGCACCGAACCGGTGATCCGGGTGATGGTGGAAGCCTCTTCTAAGGAGCTTTGCGAAAAGTATGTCAACCAGGTCATTGATGTGATCTGCTCCAAAGGCCATGTAGATTTAGCCAACGCATAAACTTAAATCAGCGCCCTCTTGCCCGCAGACTTATGGGGAAGGGGGTGTTTCTGCGGCATCAATCCTATTGTCAACCGATTTAATTTTTAAGTTGACAATAGGGGAGCCAAAATGATATACTGTTTTCAAAATCAAACCCTAGGAGGGCATTTTATGGAAACAGCATCTCGTCCCCATGCTCGATTAAAGAGTATGGTGTTTGTGGCTTTGATGGCCGCCTTTCTCTGCATCTTTTCCCCCATCTCCATTCCGCTTCCCTTGGTTCCTATTACCCTGCAGACCTTTGCCGTATTTGTAGCATCCGCATTGCTGGGCTGGAAAAAAGGAACGATTGCGGTTTTTATTTATTTGTTGGTGGGGCTGATCGGCATACCGGTGTTTTCCGGTTGGACCGGAGGCTTTTCCAGTTTTGCCACTCCCAGCAGCGGCTACATAATTGGGTTTCTCTTCACGGCTTTCGTGACCGGTTTTTTCATTGACCGCTTTTCCCATCGCTTTTGGATGTATCCGGTGGCTATGATTGCAGGATTGGCAGTTTGTTACCTCTTTGGAACCGTTTGGTTTTTGATTTACATGAATGTTTGGATGGCTACCCCGTATACTCTTTGGCAGGCTCTGCTGGTTTGCGTAATTCCTTTTTTGATCGGAGACGCCATTAAGATTGCCGCAGCTACGGCACTGTGCTGCCCTTTGCGCAAGCAATTAGTGCGCAGCGGCGTTTTGTCGGAAAGGAGAAAACAATCATGATCCACCTTCGCCCTCATCACGCTCTCTGCCTGCAAACCTATGTGGGGAAGGGCTACAGCGATCCGTTTGCGAAAAATATGACCAAGATCAGTCAAGAATTGTCTCAGCGTCCCACCCAGCTGGTGCATTTTAATCTGGGCGCCGATGAAATCTGCGCGGCCTGCCCCAATCTGCAAAACGGAGTGTGCAGCAAGGAAGAATCCTGCGCGGAATTGGACCGTTTGGCTTGGGAGGGGATGGCTTTAGGCTGCGGAGAAGTGCTGACCTGGGCAGAGGTCACCCAGTTGGTTCAGAATAATCTTGTGAAAACCGGGAAGTATCACGCTCTCTGCGACGGTTGTACCTGGGAAAGAATCTGCACCGCTCAACGGAAAAGCTTGGTAAACACATTCAAATAATTCATAATGATCACCGTAAAAGCATCTATTGTGGTTGCGGTTTTATTGTGTGAAGGAGAATTGACATGGAAAATTCCATTAAAATGGTAGCAGTTGATATTGACGGCACCTTTGTACGATCGGACTATACTTATGATTTCTCCAGATTTCGCGGGATTTTAGCTCGTATGCAAAAAGCAGGGTGCCATTTTGTGGTAGCAAGCGGAAATCAATATTATCAACTGCGGGATCTCTTTTTGGAATGCCATGAAGATCTGGCTTTTGTTGCGGAGAACGGTGCTTTTATCAAAGATGGCAAGGATTTAATTTATACGGCAAACATGCCAAAAACCGTTGTAAATGCCGTGATTGACCTATGCAGTCAGTATCCGGAGATATTAAATGTCTTGTGCGGTGTTCATAGCGCTTATTGCCAGCGTGGAGCAGTAAGCCAAGATTTTTTTGACTTAA
>DXWR01000159.1 GCA_019416775.1 Oscillospiraceae bacterium
ATCACCACCTTCGGCGCCACCATTGCGTTCCGCCTGCGGCTGTTCGGGCGCTACCGCAACTCCAAAAAGCTGATCCGGATGCTGGAAAACAAAGATTCCGCCTGGAAGTACAAAGACCTGCAAAAGCAGGTGCGCTACGCCTATTTCCTGATTCAAAACGCCTGGAGCTGCCAAAATATGTCTCCCGCCAAAGATGTCATGTCCCCCTCCTTATACGAAAATTTTCAGTCCAAGCTGGCTTGGATGGATTACCGCCACGAGCGGAACATTTTGGAGGACATCCGGCTGTTAGAAGCCTCCCCGGTGGCGGTATATGACGATGTGGACGATTCTTTAGACTACGTCTGGCTTTACATCTCCGGTTCCATGGTGGACTACATCCTCAATACCGAAACTCAAACCATCGTCCGCGGCAACACCAAGCCGGAAAAGTTTGGGGAATACTGGGAGTTTGTCCGCAATCAGCAGGGAAACTGGGTGCTGAATCAGATTCTGCAAAAAGATCAAGAAAATCTGCTGCCCTCCAACCGGCAGCCCTAAAGAAAAGACAAAAAGGCTTGGTTTTGCGCCAAGCCTTCTTTTTATTTCAGTTTGATGTCCGGAAGATTCGTTATATTTCACCATACAGCTTTTTCCGGAAAAATTGCCGGATCCGGTTCTGCACCGGCTCCTGGAAAAACTGCAAATCCCCGTGATCGGCTCCCAACAGCTTTAAAAACGATACATCTGCGCCGCATTCCCGCAACGCCTGATACATCCACTGGCTGTGCTGCACCCCAACGGTGTGATCCTCAGTGCCATGGATTAGCAGAAAGGGCGGGGCGCCTTTGCGGGCATAATAGACCGGCGAAGCCTTTTTCGCCAGCTCTGGGTTTTGTGCGGAATCCTGCCCCAGCAACAGCGATTCCGGGGTGGCGCTGCGCAGATGTTCCGGGACCTGATCCACCATGCTTCCCAATATAGAAGGGAGGTACCAGGTGCAGGCTGCCTGGACGGCGCTGGAATAATCCAGGTAATCTCCTTGGTCAAATTCCGGCAGGCCCTCGGTCAATGCGGCCATCGCCGCCAGATAACCCCCGGCGGATTCCCCCATGACGCCGAACCGCTGCGGGTCAATGGCATAGCGGGACGCATGGGCTTTGAGATACCGGATAGCAGACTTGATGTCGCAAAGGGGGGCGGGGAACTGAGCCTGGTTGCTGGTGCGGTATTCCACGCTGGCCACCACAAATCCGGCCTTGGCCAACTCCATCAAATAGGGCAGATGCACCCCGATGTTCATCTGCAAAAAAGCCCCGCCGCAGATCCATACAATGCAGGGATAACTTTCCTTGGCCGGTTTGGGGTAGATCACATCCATCTTTAAGCTGCGGGTGGCGTTGCCGAACCAGTCGTCCACCTGGGCAAAGGCCACCCCTTGATCCAAGATGTACTGCGGCTGAGTCACCGGTACTTGTAAAATTTCTTCCATAATCCGTTTTCCTTCCGCTTTCTTTTCCTAATTACTTTGCCCCGTCCTCATCGCCGGGTTTGCACCCATGTCTTTCAGCCCATAGCAATCCGAAACACAATAGGTTTGTCCGTATGGAGCACCGGAGCCTTTAAGCGCAGGGCATTTTCATCTCGCTCCCAGGCCACCGGCCGGTCCGACCCCAAAAGCTCCACGGCAGAAAGAATGCCGTGAAAGTTTGGTTTGCTGGAAGCGTCCCGGTCTCCCAATGCTTCCAAAGCGTACTCGCCTGTTTCGTTTTCTTTCAGCACAATGGCGTAGAGGTTGCCGCCGTTGACGGTGTACCGCACATCCCGGCTGGTGAAGTTTTTGGCAATGCCGTCGTTAAACTGCCCCTCCACAATTTGGGTGGGGCCCTCTCCAAACTGCCGCCACAGCTTGCAGCCGTAGACGGCCTCCCCGTTGACACGCAGCCATTCTCCCATCTCCCGGAGAATCCGGCGGTCCTCTTCCGGGATGGTGCCGTCGGCTTTAGGCCCGATGTTTAACAGCAGCCGCCCGTTCTTGCTGACAATGTCCACCAGATCTTGGAGGATTTCCGCCGCCGTGCGGTAGTGGTTGTTTTCGGTGTAGCCCCAAGAATTGAGGGCCACCGAGGTATCAGTCTGCCAGAGGTAGGGCTTTGACTGGGCAAACTGCCCCCGCTCCACATCCGGCACCGCTGTCCCAAACACAAAGGCGTCGTGCTTGTAGTTGATCACCACGCCGGTGCCCCATTCTTCTCCCCGGTTATAGTAGTAGGCCGCCAGCTTTCTCAGATAGGGTTTTACGGCACTGTGCTGAATCCACCAATCAAAGTAAAGGATTTTGGGCCGGTAGCGGTCAATGATCTCACAGGTGCGCACCAACCAGTCCTCCAAAAATTCCTGACTGGGGGCAGGGAGGCTGAACAGGTCTTGATGATCCGGTTCCGGCATAGCGGGCCAGTAGAAATCCCCTCGCTCCATAGGATCGCGTATGTCGCTGGCAAACTCCTTGCCGTGGCCCATAAAGAACCAGTGTTCCACCCGGTGGGAAGAGGCGCCGCCCACCAGGCCCTTCTGGGCAAACGCCTGGTTTAGCTCCCCCAGCACATCCCGGTGAGGGCCCATTTCATAGGCGTTCCAACGGGAAATCTCACTACGGTACATCTGGAAGCCGTCGTGATGTTCCGCCACCGGCACCACATACTGGGCCCCAGCCCGGGCAAACAGCTCCGCCCAGCTCTCCGGGGAAAATTTCTCCCCCCGGAACAGAGGAATAAAATCCTTGTACCCAAATTGATCCTGGGGACCGTAGGTGGCCCGGTGGTGTTCAAATTCGGGGCTGCCCTGGAGGTACATATTCCGGGAATACCACTCGCTGCCGAAAGCAGGCACCGAATAGATTCCCCAGTGAATAAAGATGCCGAATTTCATCTGCCGGTACCATTCCGGCGGCTGGTACTGCTGAAGGGACGCCCAGCTGTCCTTGTACTTTCCGGCAGCAATAACCCGGTCAATCTTTTGCAGATAGGATTTGTAATCGTACATAACCATGGCTCCTTTCTGGAACTGCTTCTGACTTTATTCTACCGGACCGGCGAAAAAAAGCAATGGAGCAGGTTCTTTCTCGTCTGTCTGTACAAATCCCCGGGATTGGATTTGGTAAAAACGCCAAATCCTCTGCCGCCAAAACCCGCTGCTGCAAAACCGAAAAAGTGTGGTATACTAGAGTTATTCTTAACATCCATGCCTTTCCCGTCCTCTTTCACCGGCGGCAAAGCCAAGGGGAATATTAAGGCGGAGGAAAACATATTTATTTACTTAGGAGGAATGATCTATGCTGCACCCTATTTCCATTTCCGATTTAAAGTTCAACCCCTTCGACGCCATCGGCAAGGACTGGTACTTAGTCACTTCCGGCACTCCGGATCACTATAACACCATGACCGCCAGCTGGGGCACCATGGGCATCTTCTGGGGCAAGCCGGTGGTGAACACCTTCATCCGCCCCCAGCGGTATACCCATGAATT
Organism: Oscillospiraceae bacterium; assembly: GCA_019416775.1. Lineage (GTDB taxonomy): Bacteria > Bacillota > Clostridia > Oscillospirales > Ruminococcaceae > Egerieicola. The sequence goes on from DXWR01000159.1 coordinate 3,505, forward strand.
CATCGAGAAAAACGACCTCTACACCATCAGCTTTTTCCACGAAGATATGCGCCCCGCATTGCAGCTGTGCGGCAGCAAATCCGGTCGGGACATCGACAAAGCGGCAGCCACCGGCTTAAAGCCCATTGCCATTGAGGGCTCCACCTCCTTTGAACAAGCCCGGTTGGTACTGGTCTGCAAAAAGCTGTACGACTACCACATCGACCCCGCCCACTTCATCGGAGACGCCAAAGAGCTGGACGCCAAATGGTATCCCCAAAAGGATTACCACCACTGCTATTTCGGGGAGATCATTGCCGTGTATTCCGAATAAGTTGACCTGCCAAGGAGGGAGCCTATGCACATTTTAATGCTGGCCACCGGCGGTACCATCGCCAGCCAATCCAGCCGGGAGGGGATCCGCCTGGTTCAAAAGCCCCTGCCCCTCTGCCACCGCTACCGGGAGGAAGTGGATCCTGCCGTGGAGTTCACTCTGCGCACCCCGTACCAGATTTTAAGTGAAAACCTGGACCCCCGCCGGTGGGAGACCTTGCTGGGGCCGCTGCTGACCGAAGATCTATCAGGATTTGATGGAATCCTCATCACCCACGGTTCCGACACTTTGTCCTACACCGCCGCCATGGCGGGACTGCTGCTGGGCCACCTGCCTCTCCCGGTGGTGCTCACTGCCGCCGACAAGCCCCTGGAGCACCCCCAGTCCAACGGCTGGGAAAACTTCCGGGCCGCCGTGGAACTGATCCGCACCGGCACTCCCGGGGTATACGTCACCTACCGAAATCCGGGAGAAAGAACGGTGACGGTGTTTGGGTGGGAAGAAATCCTGCAGGCGGATTGTGCGGCAGACCGGTTTGGCTGCCAAACCCCCGTTCCTCTAGGCGCTGCCGAAAATAGCAAAGTCACTTTGGCCCGACTGCCCCGGCGTTGGAACGCCCCTCTTTGCCCCAACTTGCCGGTGTTGAACCGCAAAGTATTGCAGCTGCTCTGCTATCCCGGCTTAGATCTACGACAGATCCAGCCCCGTCCGGAAACGGCGGCGGTGCTGCTGCGGCTCTACCACTCCGGCACCGCCCCGGTGGAAGGGGAAGGGGGCGCCGCCGCCTTCCTGGGGCGCATGGAGCGGATCGGAGTGCCCTGCTATCTGCTGGGCAGCAAGCTGAAAAAGGAAGCCCGGTATGTCACCGCCTACGAGCTGAGTGCGGGGGGCGGGAAGTTTCTCTCCCACCGGCTTACCCCGGAGGTGGCCTACTGCGGGCTGCTGCTGGCGGCCAACCAACCGGAACTGTCCTCAGAGGACATCTGGAAGCGGGTTCTGGGATAGGATGAGAAAAAGCGGAGTACAGGCTGCTTTTGGCACAGCGGCCGCAGGTGCATCCGTTTACCGGAAGTGCAAGGTGATACCATGGTAATAAAAATCGGCAATTTTGACTGCACCGAGGTGTGGGACGGAGTATTTTATAAAAAACTTTCCCAGTATCCAAATGTCTCAGACTGGGAAATGCGAACGATAATCGAATTTATGGACTATGAAAAAAAGTACGGCAGGGAATGCCCCATCCAATGCGATAACGCCCAGGTCCTGGAGCAGATCCGGGCAGGGCTCGCCCGCAAAGACGCATACCGAAACGCACCCCGCCCCAAACTGCTCACCGAATGCACCGCCTGCCCGGTTCGGAAAGGGTGTGTCACCGATTATGTGTGCCACACCACCTCCCCTCAAAATGCAGGAAAGATTTTGGAATGCGGGAAACTGCTGTCGGCGGTAAAAGCGCGAAATGTGCCGGCGGAAGAACTGATGAAGGAACAGCGGAATGCTGCAAAAGACCCTGCCGACTATTTTGAGTATATCATGTTTACCTGGGGAAACTGCCAGGGAGGAGACCGGCTGGTGACGGAACGCCGGTTAGGGCGCTTCCCAAACCAGGAAGATTTAAGCCTTCACTTTCATCCCGGGGTCCGGTTTTACTTCAAGTACGACCGGTTAATCAAACATCCAAACGCAGTCTGCGACGGGGTGCTGCCCATGAAGGTGAAGGATGAGATTGTCCTTCGGGACTGGGTGGAGCAGATTATAATTCCCACGGAATGCAAAGAACAGCTCAACCCCTCCATCCCCGGGGATTTGAAGGGCATGGTCATCTACGTTGAAAACAACTGCAAGGATATTTGGGATTGGTCGGAAAAGGTATACCGAATCATAGAAAACAGCCCGGAAAACAAAGTGGATTCCATGGATGTAAAAGAATTTTAAGGCTGTGTTTTCAGCCTGCAAAACACAAAACCCCGGCAGAAACAACCGTCTGCCGGGGTCATTTTGTATTAT
>DXWR01000016.1 GCA_019416775.1 Oscillospiraceae bacterium
CCTGGAACCGGGACAGCTCCGTATCCGCCGGAAAGGCACCCACGGAGGACACAACGGGGTGCGCAGCATCATTGAGTGCACCGGCAGCGAGGACTTCCCTCGGGTGAAGCTGGGGGTGGGCAAAAAGCCCCATCCGGATTACGATTTGGCAGACTGGGTGCTGGGGAAATTCACCCCGGAGCAGAACAAGGCCATGGAGGATGCTGTTGGCCACTGCCCGGAAATCATCCAGCTGATGGTCCAGGGGAAGATCGACCAAGCCATGAACCGGTTTAACCGGTAAAGGGAACGGACAGCAGATCGAAATGGGAGGAATACGGTGAACCTGTTTGTTTGGGCAGCCAACCGGTTGCCGGAATATCAACAGTTAAAAAACGATTTACAGCAAAACAAAACCCCGGTCATGGTCACCGGGGTCAGCGGCATTCACCAAGCCCACTTTGCCGCTGCGCTGGCCTTGGAATGGGGCAAGAAGATTTTGCTTTTGACCCCCCAAGAGTCGGAGGCCCAGCGGATCAAAGAGGACATCTGCCGGTTTGCCGGAACAGAAATTGCCCAGGTGTATCCTGCTCGGGAATGGAACCTGCGTTCGGTGCAGACGGCATCCCGGGAATACGAACAGCAGCGGATCGGCGCATTGGAAGGGCTGCTGGAAGGAAAGGTCCAGGTACTGCTGACTTCGGTGGAAGCCTTGATGCAGCCTGCCTTGCCTCCACAGCGGCTCAACCAGCTGGTGTTTACCCTTTCTTCCGGGGACAGTATGGAACCCCAGGCGTTGGCACAAAAGCTGGTCAATGCGGGATACAGCCGGGCGGTGCAGGTGGAAGGCCCGGGACAGTTTGCTCTGCGGGGCGGAATTTTGGACGTGTTCTGTCCCGGCCGCAGCGAGCCGGTGCGGATTGAGTTCTGGGGAGATGAAATCGATACGCTCACCTCCTTTGACCCGGAAACCCAGCGCCGTACCGATCCGGTGGACACCCTCACCGTCACCCCGGCGCTGGAAGCCATCTGCCCGAACAAGGAAGCGCTAGCCAAGCAGTTGATTCAGATGAGCAAGAAGTGCCGGGATCAGAAACAGAAGCAGCGCTTGGAAGAGGACGCCGCTTTACTGGAAGCGGAGGACGGCAGCCTGAATTTGGACAAATACCAGCCTCTTTGGGAACAGCCGGCGGGGCTGTGGGATTACTTCCCCGCCGACAGCTTGGTGTTCTGCTCCGATCTGGCGGGCATCCGGGCCCGGGGCAAAGGGGTGCACCAGCAGTACCAGGAGGACGTAAAGCTGCTGCTGGAGGAAGGGGAGCTGAGCAAGGGGGTGGAAGGCCACTGCTTTTCCTTTTCCCAGGCCTTCTCCCCTCTAGAAAAACACCCTATGGCGCTGCTGGAGACCTTCTCCCGGGGTTACCCGGACCTGAAGCTGGGAGGGCTGATCCCCTGCCGGTATATGGCCGGATCGTCCATCGGGGGCGAGATCAAGGTACTCCAAGAAGATTTGGCACCCTTGATGGAAGCGGGTTATGCGGTGGCCATTCTCTGCGGCGGGGAAAAGGGCGGCTTACAGCTGGCTCAGGATCTGCAAAAGTTGGGGTTGAAGGCGGATTACGCCCGGACAGCAGAGGAAATCCAGCCGGGACACATTCTGATTTTGCCGGGCAGCGTGTCCGGCGGGATGGAGTACCCGGACAGCAAATTTGCCTTAATGACCCTGCGCCGGGAGGGGGGCGTGCCCCAAAAGAAGCGGAAAAAGTGCCGCCAGGGCAAGCAGCTCCATTCCCTGGACGACTTAACTCCCGGAGATGCGGTGGTGCATTCTTCCTATGGCATCGGCATCTTCCAAGGCATCCAGCAGATCACCAATAAGGGAATTGTCAAGGACTATATTAAAATCCAGTACGCCGGCACCGATGTGCTGTATGTGCCGGTGACCCAGCTGGACCTGGTGAGTCGGTACATCGGTCCCCGGGAAGACAGCAAGGTGAAGCTCAACCGCCTGAATTCCGGAGACTGGCAGAAGACCAAACAGCGGGTGAAGAAAGCCTGCGACGACATGGCGGATCAGCTCACCAGGCTTTATGCCCAGCGGATGCAGCAGAAGGGCTATGCCTTTTCTAAGGACACCCCCTGGCAGCGGGAGTTTGAGGAACGGTTTGAGTATGAGGAAACGGAGGATCAGCTCACCTGCATCCAGGAGATCAAGGAGGACATGGAGCGCCAGGCTCCCATGGACCGGCTGCTTTGCGGGGACGTGGGCTTTGGTAAAACCGAGGTGGCGCTGCGGGCGGCCTTTAAGTGCATCATGGACCACAAGCAGTGCGCCATCCTCTGCCCCACCACCATCCTGGCTTGGCAGCACTATCAGACCGCCTTGCAGCGGTTTGAAGCTTACCCGGACATTCGCATTGAGCTGCTCAGCCGGTTCCGCACCCCGAAGCAGCAGCAGGAAACCTTGGCCAAGTTGAAGCGGGGGGAAGTGGATCTGGTGATCGGCACCCACCGTTTGGTGCAGAAGGACATAGAATTTTCCGATCTGGGACTAGCCGTCATCGACGAGGAGCAGCGGTTCGGGGTGGCTCACAAGGAGCGGTTTAAGGAGATGTTTCACGGAGTGGATGTGCTGACCCTCTCTGCAACCCCTATCCCTCGAACCTTGAACATGGCCATGAGCGGCATCCGGGATATGTCGGTAATTGAGCAGCCACCCCAGGATCGGCATCCGGTGCAAACCTATGTAGTGGAGCACGACGAACTTTTTTTGGCGGAAGCCATCCGCAAGGAGCTTCGCCGGGGCGGGCAGGTGTACTACATCCACAATCGGGTGGAGTCCATCCAGTCCAAGGCCGGCAAACTGGCGGCGCTGCTGCCCGACGCCCGGATTGGGGTAGCTCACGGCAAAATGCCGGAGGAACAGCTCAGCGATATCTGGAAGCAACTGATGGACCACGAAATTGACGTGCTGCTCTGCACCACCATCATTGAAACCGGGGTGGATGTGAAAAATGCCAACACCCTGATCATTGAGGACGCCGACCGGTTGGGATTAAGCCAGCTTTACCAGCTGCGGGGACGGGTGGGCCGTTCTACCCGCCGGGCCTACGCCTACTTTACCTTTAAGCCCCAAAAGGTGCTCAGTGAAATCGCCACCAAGCGGTTAAACGCTATCCGGGAATTCACCAGTTTCGGCAGCGGTTTCCGCATCGCCATGCGGGACTTGGAGATCCGGAGCAGGCAGTGTGCTGGGCGGACGGCAGCATGGGCATCTGGAAGCGGTGGGGTATGATTTGTATATCCGTCTGCTTTCCGAAGCCCTGCAAAAGAGCAAGGGGCAGGAGCCCTCGCCGGAAGCCACTGAATGCGTTATCGATCTGCGGCTGGACGCCCACATCCCGGAATACTATATCGAAAACCTGTCTCAGCGGCTGGATGTGTACAAAAAGATTGCCTCCATTCAGTCCACCGAACAGCAGCAGGATGTGCTGGATGAACTTATCGACCGGTTTGGAGATCCGCCGAAATCGGTGGTGAGCCTGAGCCGGGTGGCGCTGCTGCGAAACATTCTGGCGGGATTCGGCTTTGAGGAGATTGGACAGAAAGGGGATACGCTGCTGCTTTACCCCCACAGCTTGGATCTAAAGCTGGCGGGAGAGTTGGTGCAGCGGCTGCCGGACCGGGTGACGGTAAATGCCGCCGGAAAGCCCTACTTAGGCGTACGCTTAAATCGCAAAGACGTGCCGAAAACCCTTCAGGAAATCGCCGACACCCTCTCCGATTGGAAAAAATCTGCCCCGGCTAGTTGACTTTTTTGTGAAAAAACTGGACAAGGCTGTTGGGAGACGGTATAATGATTGCCGAGGGCAATCATTACGATTCCCACTTTGCCGCCCAAAAAGCAGGGGCGGCATTTCGCCTGATGGCGAAAGCCAGTGAAAACCTAATAGGTTTATGCCATGGGGCATATTACAGTAGAACGGAGGAAACAAACCATGAAGAAAATAAAGAGCGTGCTGGCTGTTGCCCTTTGCGGCGCATTGTGCCTGGGGCTGGCGGGCTGCGGCAAGGACCAGACGGTGGTCAGCGCCGGAGATTACAAAGCATCTGCCGCTATTTATGTCCTCAGCCAGATGAATGCGCTCAATGAAGTCTCTTCCCAGGACGGGTATGATTCCACCTTGGAGGATGTGTGGAGCAACCAGATCGAAGGACAGTCCATGGAAGATTGGGTCAACAATCGGGCATTGGATCTCTGCCGGGAATATGTGGCGGTCAGCAAGCTGTTTGCCGACAAGGGCCTGTCCCTCACGGAAGAGGAACAGACCGGCATTGACAATTCCATGGAAAACTTTTCCCTGTATGAAGAGCTGTACACCCAGATCGGTGTGGCGGACAGCTCCTACCAAGACTACTTGACCTTTAATAACCAGTACCAGGAGTTGTTTTTGAACCGCTACCAGGAAGGCGGTGAAGCAGCGGTAAGTGAAGAAGACCTGCGCAGCTTCTACTGCGACAGTTTTGATGAAGTGAAGCTCCTCTCCTTCTCCTACACGGAGCCCTCGGAGGATGCTTCTTCCGATACTTCCACCGACACTGCCGAAACTGAAGACACCTCTCCCGAAGCGGTGCAGGCTACGGCGCAAGGCTATCTGGATCGGATTCAGGGCGGAGAAAATGTGGATGATGTGATCTACGCTTATCAGCAGTCCACCGCTTCCGATCCCTCTACCGTCACCCGGAATGATTCGGTAGACAACATCACCGTGATTCCTGCCGACGGCGACAATACTACCACCTACAGCGACGATGTGATCAACCAGATGGTGGCCATTGCTCCCGGAGAAAGCGCCTTGATCCAGGACAGCGACAACAGCTGCTACTATGTGGTGTACAAAATGGATCAGGATACCAACACCGAGTACTACGACGCCAACCGGGACAACATCCTGTACGAAATGAAGTACGACGAGTTTGAACAGTACCTTATCGACTACGCCAACAACGAAATGGGCGCCTCGGTGAACGGCATGATTCAGGGCCGGTATTCCTGCAAGACGGTGTACGATGCTCAGAATGAATTTATGAATCAACTGTATAGTCAGTATTCTTACTAAGATACAAAAAAGAAAGCGAATCTCAGTGCGCCATAGAGCGCGGCTTGAGGTTCGCTTTTTTGTTACGGTTCCAAACGTTCCAGCAGCTGGACGATGATTTCGTTGGACACTAAAAATCCTTCCGGAGTCAGACAGATGCGGCCGTTTTTTTCCTCCATTAGCCCTCCCTGGATGCAGCGGTGGCAGAAGGGCTTGGCTTGGGACAAGGAGCAGCGATACTGTGCTTCCAATTCCTCCAGGGAGATGCCTTGCTTTAACCGCAGTCCCAGCAGCACCCTTTCTTCCAAAGAATCTACCCGCTGTTCCAGCACCTCCCAGTTGGTTCCTCCACTGTCCAGAAAGGCGGAAAGGTCGTCGGGATAACAAAACCGTTTGCCCTCGAAGAAGGAATGAGCCGCCGGGCCGAAACCCAGGTACTCTTTTCCCTGCCAGTAAAGCAGATTGTGCTTGCTTTCAAAGCCGGGGCGGGAAAAGTTGCTGATTTCATATTGAGGGAATCCTGCTTTCTCTAAAAAAGAAACAGTTTGCAGATAAAGGGAGCGGCAGCGCTCCTCGTCTTGGGTGAGGGCTAAGATTTCCGGGGTGTAGAAAGGGGTGCCGGGTTCTGCTTTCAGCAGATAGGCGGAGAGATGGGTGATGGGCAGAGCGGTGAGCCGGGCCAAAGTGTGGTCTAAACTGGGTCCCGTTTGTCCGGGGATGGCCAGCATCACATCGGCGCTGAGGTTAGTAAACCCTGCCTGGGATGCTTGGAGAATGGCTTGCTCTGCCTGCTGGGGGGAGTGAAGCCGCCCCAACTGTTTTAATTCTTCCTCATCCAAAGACTGCACACCAAAGGAAATTCGGTTGAAGCCTCCCCGCCGCAGTTCCAGCAGTTTTTGGAAGGTACACAGGCCGGGATTGGCTTCCAAGGTTATTTCCTCCGGTTGGCCGAACACCCGGCAGGCGGTGTCCTTGATCTGAAGCAATAGGTTGGCAGGCAGCAGGCTGGGAGTGCCCCCTCCCAAATAAAGAGTTTTGGCGTGAAGCTCCCTGCCCCGCCAGCTTTCCAGCACTTGGCAGAGGGTGTCGGTGTATTCCTGCCATTTGAACTGACTGTGAGGCAGGGAGTAAAAATTGCAGTACGGGCATTTGGCGGCGCAGAAAGGAATGTGGATATAGATGCCGATTTCCTTCATCCCAACCGCTCCTTTAGGGCGTTGGCCAGCTTGATCCAGCCTTCAAAGGGCACTGCTTCCGCTCGAACGGTCAGAGGCAGTCCGGCTTGTGTTAGGGCCTGCTGCACCTGTTCTTTGGGCAGATGGAGGGCGCTGCTCAACGGGTTGGCCAGGGTTTTCCGACGTTGGCCAAAACCTGCCCGAACGGCGGTAAAGAGCAGTTTTTCGTCTGCTACCCCGTAGTCGGGGTTGGGGTTGACATCCAAGCGGATCACTGCGGAATCCACCTTGGGCGCGGGAAAAAAGCTGCCCCGGTTCACCGGAAAAAGCTGCCGGGGAGTGCTGTAATACCGCACTGCAAAGGTGACTGCGCCACATTCCCGGCTGCCGGGCTGGGCACAGAGCCGGGCCGCCGCCTCCTTTTGCACCATTACAGTGATGGCTTGTAAGGGCAGCCGCTGCTCCAGAAGCATCATCAGAATGGGGCTGGTAATATAATAGGGCAGGTTGGCACAAACGCATACCGGCCGGTCTCCAAATTGTTGGTTCAGCAGGGCGGGAAGGTCCACCTTCATCACATCTCCTAAAATCACCGAGACGTTTTCATACTCCGATAGGCTTTCCTCCAGTACCGGCAGCAGCCGCTGGTCGATCTCCACCACCGCTACTTTGGCAGCCCGGCGGGCCAGCTGTTGGGTCAGCACTCCCACCCCGGCGCCGATTTCCAACACCCCCCAGTCCGGACTGTCAATTCCCAGCTGGGCCATTTTAGGGCACACTGCGGGATTGATGAGAAAATTCTGCCCCAGGGCCTTGGAAAAGGAAAACCCGTGGCGCTCCAATAGGGAGCGGATCACTGCTGGATTGGATAAATTGTCCATGCTGTACCTCCTTGCGTCGGTTGAAATGGATTACAACCCATTGTACCACAAACCTAGGTCATGGTGCAAAAAAATTTCAAAAGGGCTTGACAAGCTGCGGCTTGCTGTGTATACTGTCAATTATCCGGTTTCGTATTGTATGATTTCGGATAATTGGAGGCTGCTATCATGAACCAAGAAACGGAAACGCCTAAGACGTTGGCGGATTTTCGGGAAGCCACCATGGAATTGGACCATACCTATGCCCGGTTTCCGAAAGCCTGTGGAT
>DXWR01000160.1 GCA_019416775.1 Oscillospiraceae bacterium
GCATACAAGATAAGTATTTGCGTCCTGCTTTTCGATACAGTATAATGAAAACAAAAGATAAGGGAAAATTTTTCTTTCCCGAAAAATCAAAAAGGAGCAAAATAATGAACCAAAAAGTGAAACATCTTGTGCTGGCAGCCATGTTTTTGGCCATTGGCTTAGTGTTGCCCCTGCTCACCGGGCAAATCCCCCAAATCGGCAATATGTTGCTTCCCATGCACATTCCGGTACTGCTTTGCGGATTGATCTGCGGCTGGCAGTACGGCGGCCTGATCGGCTTTATTCTGCCGCTGCTGCGGTACATGATTTTCGGAATGCCGGTGCTGTTCCCCACCGGGATTGCCATGTGCTTTGAACTGATGACCTACGGCTTGGTGGCCGGACTGCTGTATAACAATCTTTCCCGTTGGCAGTGCATCAAAGCGCTGTATCGTTGCCTGATCCTGGCCATGCTGGCGGGACGTGTAGTTTGGGGCGTTGCAGAAATCATTCTGCTTGGCTTCTGGGGCGACGGATTTACCTGGCAGATGTTCCTGTCCGGTGCTTTCCTCACCGCCATTCCCGGCATTGTACTGCAATTACTGTTGATTCCCACAGTGATGCTGGCCTTAAACCGCACCGGACTGGTGCCCTTTAAAAAGGCTTCCTCTCCCTCCAAAAAAGAGAGCCAGCCATGATTTCCCAAATTTTACAAGCCATCCGTTCCCTGCCCCAACACCATCCGGCGGTAGTGGCCATCGATGGTCGATGCGCTTCAGGAAAAACCACTTTGGCGGCCCGGCTGAAGCAAGAGCTCCGCTGTTCGGTGTTTTCCTTGGACGACTTTTTTCTCCGTCCGGAACAGCGCACCCCCCAGCGACTGGCACAGCCCGGTGGCAACGTGGACTACGAACGGTTTTCCCAAGAAATACTGCTTCCCTGGCGGGAAGGAAAACCCTTTTTCTACCGCCCTTATAACTGCCACACCCAGGCTTTCGACCCAGCGATATGGGTGTCTCCTGGAATGCTGGCCATTGCGGAGGGATCTTACAGCTGCCATCCTGCTTTATGGGAACAGGCAGACCTTCACCTTTTTTTAACGGTAGATCCCGCTGTGCAGCAGCAGCGAATCTTAGCGCGAAACGGGCCGGAGGGATGGAAGGTATTCCAATCGAAATGGATTCCCTTGGAAGAACGGTATTTTACTGCTTTCTCCATTCCCCAACGCTGTGAACTCTGCTTTGACACCACCGATTCTTCTCTCAAATAACTCTTTTCTCCTATGAAAAAGCCGAAGGCCGGATCGTTTCCGCCCTCGGCTTTTCTTTTTATTTGAGATTCAATTACCGCTCCATGAGCCAATACTGGACGCTTTGAGCAGGCAGCAAAGTGCCGCCGCCAAAATCAATGGTGTCGCCAGTAATCAATTCCTTAGCCAGGCCGCACTGGGCGTCAAAGTGGGCGATATAGTCCTGATCGTCCATGTTCACCGCCACCAAAATCCGCTGGCTGTCCACCTTCCGTTCAAAGATCATCTGCTTGTTGGTGAGCAGCACATTGTAGCGGAAGCTGCCGTCGCAGAGGGCCGGATTTTCCTTGTGAATCTGAGCCAGCTTGGCGATAAATTCCGTAAGCTCATTTTCCACCGGTTCCTCAAAGCAGGGCCGCAGATCGTCGTCTCCCTTGGCTTTATCTCCCAAAGCTCCCCACTCGCTGCCGTAGTACAAGCAGGGGATACCAGGCATTCCGAACATTACCCCGTACAACAGCGGCAGATGCTTGGGATTTTGCAGAATGGAAGCCACCCGGGTGACGTCGTGGTTATCCGCAAAGCACATCAAGTGCTTGCCCCGATACAGGCACCAGGGTTCGCTGCCAAACTGCCGGTTCAAAGAATGGGCAATTTCAAACAGATTGGCGGAGTTGAAGGAAGAGTAAAGCCCCTTATAACATTCGTAGTTGGTGACGCTGTGCAGCATGGAATCGTTCATCAGCCGGTTGTAGTCCCCGTGCAGCATTTCCCCTACCAGGAAGAAATCCGGTTTCAGGGAATCGGTAAACTGACGCAGGTTGCGGACAAAGTTTTCATCCAAAGAATAGGCCACGTCCAGCCGCAGGCCGTCAATGTCGAATTCCTCCACCCAGCGGCGGATGCAGTCAAAGATATGACCGGTGACGGCGGGATTTTGCAGATTCAGCTTCACCAGCTCGTAGTGTCCTTCCCAGCCTTCGTACCAAAGGCCGTCGTTATACCCATTGTTGCCGTCAAAGTTGATATAAAACCAATCCTTATAGGGGCTTTCCCACCGGCGGCGGAGTACATCCTGGAAGGCCCAGAAGCCCCGTCCCACATGGTTAAACACCCCATCCAGCACCACCTTTAATCCAGCGTCATGAATAGCCTGGCAAACCTGTGCAAAATCCTCGTTGGTGCCCAGCCGCCCGTCGATTTTCCGGAAGTCCCGGGTGTCGTAGCCGTGGCGGTCAGAATCAAACACAGGGTTGAAAAAGACGCAGTCCGCCCCGGTCTTTTGAATATGGTCAATCCAGGAGGTCACCTTCTGGATCCGGTTTACGGTTTGCCCATCATTTTCCTTCGGCGCCCCGCAAAAGCCCAGAGGATAGATCTGATAAAACACTGCATTGTATGCCCACATAGC
>DXWR01000161.1 GCA_019416775.1 Oscillospiraceae bacterium
ATTACTTCTTTATCGCACATTAGCAAAAACCTAGTTACACGAAAAAGGCGGAATGAAATCATGTTTGCAGAAAACCTCCAAACCCTCCGCAAAAAGAAGGGTTGGTCTCAAGAGCAGTTGGCGGTGGCCATTGGCGTAACCAGGCAGACCGTATCCAAGTGGGAATTGGGCAGTACCACGCCGGAGCTGGAAAAACTGCTGGCCCTCAGTAAGCTGTTGGAAGTCTCCTTAGATGAACTTACCGGTAACCAACCTCCGCAGCCGCAGTCAGGCTTGCAGTCGAATGGTCCTATTCTGTTTTGGGGCATGGGAAGACGAATGTTCTTTGAATATAAAAGTAAGCGCACCCTTTTTGGCCTTCCGCTGGTGCATATTCATCTGGGCTGGGGATTTTGCCGGGCTAAGGGAATCCTCGCCATTGGAAATGTAGCCACCGGGCTGCTGGCATTGGGCGGAGTTTCGGTAGGCGTGCTTGCGTTGGGAGGGTTTTCCCTCGGATTGTTGGCTCTGGGTGGTTTGGCTTTGGGGCTGCTGGCAGCGATAGGCGGGCTGGCTATCGGAGCTCTTGCGATCGGCGGGTTGGCCATTGGCTTATTGGCTTTAGGCGGACTTGCCATTGGAGTTTATTCCATGGGCGGAGCAGCTATCGCTTCTCAAATTGCTGCCGGAGATTACGCCCAGGGTGCGGTTGCCATTGGAAACACGGTGCTGGGGGATACGGCATTCTCTCCCAGCGATCTTTCTTCAGAAGAATTGGCGGCAAGTTTGAAAACGGCATTGCCTCATACGCCGGATTGGATTGCAAGTTTATTTGCTCTGTTTGGCAGCCATTGATTAAATTTTCATACTCCCCTTTGACAGCAGGTCAGCGATATGTTTCGCTCCTATTTTGAAGTAATCGTTCACCGCCTGCCCCAGGAAAAAGGGTTGAGGTAGGTGTAGAAGCTTCGCGCCTTCGACATCGCCGTGGGAAAGAACGGCTAGGCTTTTGAAGAAAGGGACGTAGTCTCTTTTTTCTTCCTCTATAGTTAGTCAAATCTAATTTCCGGAGTAAGAACATACAATCCGACTTTCCTTATATTTTCCACGTTGCAGCCTGAAAACCGGTTTTCTTGGAAAGTTTCTCCAAGAAAGAAGCGCTTTCGATCATTTTTCTTGCTCAATGAAACGAAATTCTTCCAGATGGTTTTACAATTCTAACTTAGTGTGCTATAATAAACTGCGGTAATTAAGTAAAACTAAGTTGCGCTAGGCAAATAACGATAAGGCGGGACAAACTATGATGATCAACAAGCGGCTGATTGGAGCCGTACCGGAAAGCAAAAAGTACATCGCCCTGAACGTGGTGCTTCAGTGGTGCTCCTTGGCGGCCAACATTCTGTTGATGGCCGGCATTTCCTGGCTGTTGGCCTGCCTGTTCACCGGTGCAGCGGATGGGGTTCAAATCCTTTGGACGGCCTTGACGGCATTGGGCGCATTGGCGGTGCGGTTTGGGTGCACCGCAGGAGCCTCCAAAATGAGTTATCTTTCCTCCAAAGCGGTGAAACAAACCCTCCGCAGCCGGATTTACCAAAAGCTGCTCCGTTTGGGCGCTTCCTATTCGGAACAGGTGAAAACCAGCGAAGTGGTGCAGGTGGCGGTGGAAGGGGTAGACCAGCTGGAAACCTATTTTGGCGCCTATCTGCCCCAGTTTTTCTACGCCATGTTGGCTCCGATTACCCTGTTTTGCGTGCTCTGCACTGTGAACTTCCCGACAGCCATTGTGCTGTTGATCTGCGTACCCCTGATCCCGGTGGCCATTGCCGCAGTGCAGACCTGGGCCAAAAAGCTGCTGGGAAAGTATTGGGGACAGTACACCGCGTTAGGGGACACCTTCTTGGAAAACCTTCAGGGTTTGACCACCTTAAAGATCTACCAGGCGGACGGCTATAAAAACGAAGTGATGAACCGGGAAGCGGAAAAATTTCGGAAAATCACCATGAAGGTGCTGACCATGCAGCTCAATTCCATCACCATTATGGATTTGATCGCCTATGGCGGAGCGGCCTTGGGAGTGATCTTGGCGGCCACCCAGTTTGCCGCCGGGGAGGTAAGCCTGTTTGGCTGTCTGCTGATTCTTCTGTTGGCGGCGGACTTTTTCCTCCCTATGCGGCAGCTTGGCAGTTTCTTCCACGTGGCTATGAACGGCATGGCCGCCAGCGATAAGATCTTTCGGCTGCTGGACCTGGAGGAACCGGAACAGGGCAGCCGACCCTTCCCAGAACAGGGAGACATCCGCTGCCGGGACCTTCACTTTTCCTATGAATCGGATCGGGAGATCCTCCACGGAGTGAATCTGGACTTCCCTCAGGGCAGCTTTACCGCGTTGGTAGGGGAGAGCGGCTGCGGCAAATCCACCATTGCCGCCCTGTTGATGGGACGCAACAAAGGTTTCACCGGTTCCGTGACGGTGGGGGATGTCCCGCTGCCGGAAATTGGGGAGGACAGCCTGATGAAACACATCACCTACATCAGCCACAACAGCTATCTTTTCCAGGGGACGGTTCGGGAAAACCTGAAGCTGGGCAATCCCAACGCCCAGGACCATCAACTGTGGCAGGTATTGGATCGGGTTAATTTGGGGGCTTTTTTGCGGGCCGAACAGGGGCTGGACACTCGGCTGCTGGAACAAGGTTCCAACCTTTCCGGCGGGCAGCGGCAGCGCTTGGCCTTGGCCCGGGCCTTGCTCCACGACAGTCCGGTGTATCTCTTTGACGAAGCCACCTCCAACATCGATGTGGAAAGTGAAAACGACATTATGGAACAGATCCACGCCTTGGCCGGAAGCAAGACGGTGATCCTCATCTCTCATCGCCTGGCCAATGTGGTGGGCGCGGATCACATTTATGTGCTGGACCGGGGCCAGGTGGTGGAACAGGGAACCCATTCCCAGCTGGTGGCTCAAAAGGGGGCCTACGCTGCATTGTGGGACGCCCAGCAGCAATTAGAGCAATACGGAAAGGCGGTGCAGGGAGCATGAAGCAAAGAAGCGGATTTAAGGTTATGGCAAAACTCATTGGCCTGGTAAAGCCTCTGACCGGGTATATGCTGCTGGCCATCTTCATGGGACTGCTGGGCCATCTCTGCGCCTGTTTGATCACCGTTTTGGGCGGTTATGCTGTGGCAAACCTGCTGGGAATTTCGGTTCCTGTGACCTTGACGGCGGTGTTTGTGCTGGTGGTGGTGTTTGCCCTGTGCCGGGCAGGATTGCGGTATGGGGAGCAGTCCTGCAACCACTTTATCGCTTTTAAGCTGCTGGCTCTCCTTCGGGATAAAGTGTTCCGGGCCCTGCGGCGGCTCAGCCCCGCCAAACTGGAAGGCCGTGGAAAGGGAGATTTGATTTCGGTGCTCACCTCGGACATCGAACTGCTGGAGGTGTTTTACGCCCACACCATCTCCCCGGCAGCCATCGCCCTGTTGTTTACGGTCATTCTCTGCCTGTTGATCGGCTCCTTCCACTGGGCTTTGGGGCTGTTGGCTCTGGCTGCCTATCTGGTGGTGGGACTGCTGATCCCCTGGGTCACTTCCCGGTTGTCCGGAACAGACGGGATGGAATTTCGCACCAAGTCCGGACGGCTTTCCGGTTTTGTGCTGGACAGCCT
>DXWR01000162.1 GCA_019416775.1 Oscillospiraceae bacterium
GGCAGGCAATGACGTAATTGCTGGCATGGTGGCTGCCCAGCAAGGGGATGGCTCGGACTTCCTCCCCTGCCACATTTTTGGAGGCAATGGCGATCCCCTCCCCCAAAGAGACGGAAAACACCAGTTCATCAAAGGAGTCCACCTCCTTGACAATGCGGGGCAGGATGTGATCCTTGGCAAAGGCGGCCATGTAGTCCTTGTAAAACCCTTTGCCAAACCGGGAAGACAAACAGAGAAACCCTTCTCCGGCAATCTCCCGGATCTCCACCTGGCTGCGCTGAGCCAGAGGGTGGGCAAAGGAGGTGAGGACGCATATCTCATAGGAATGGAGGATTTCATACTCCACCCCCGGGGAATAGCGGTAGGTGGACTCAATGCCCAAGCTCACCTCTACCTTTCCCTGAAGCAGGTCGTGGAGGCACTGTTCAAAATCCCCTTGGACAAAGTTCAGCCGGATACCCTGCTGCGTTTGGTACTCCTGCAAAAAAGCCAGGATTTCCCGGTTTTCAAAGGAGCCGGTAAAGCCCAGGTTCACCACCGGAGGATCCAGCTGCCGCAGCTGATCTAACATCTCCCGGCACTGCCGGTCCAGCCGGATGCAAGCCTGGTAAAACAGCTGACCCTTTGCGGTAAGCACCGGACGGTAGCCGGAACGGTTAAACAGGGGAAATCCCAGTTCCTGTTCCAGCTTGGCCATCTGTTTGGACAAAGCGGGCTGGGAAAGGTACAGCGCCCGGGCCGCCCCGGAAAAGGATCCGGCCTCCACCACCTTGAGAAAGTAGAGGATTTTTTGATCTAACAAGGCCACTCCCTTTCCCTCCTTGGCCACCGGCCTTATTTGTGGTAGGTTTTCCCGGACAGAATGCAGAAACACCGGTACAGCTGTTCCATCACCATCACCCGGGCCAGCTGATGAGGGAAGGTCATGGGGGAGATCGACAGACGCAGCTGTCCTTGGCGTTTTAGTTCCTCCCACAGTCCGTAGCTGCCCCCAATGAAGAAGGCAAAGCTTCCGCTGCCTCCTACCCCTTGGTTTTGCAGGTACACCGCCAACTTTTCACTGCTCATTTCCTTGCCCTCAATGCAAAGGGGGATCTTCACCGCCCCCGCAGGGCATTTGGCAAGCAGGGCCTTTCCTTCCTCTTCCAGTCCTTTTTGAATCTGGGCGGGGGAAGGGTCGGCCGGCAACCGGTATTCCGGCACCTCCACCAGGGTAAATTTGCAAAAGCCGGAAAGCCGCTTTTGGTACTCCGCCACGGCTTCCCGCCAATAACTTTCCTTGCAGTTGCCCACACAGATCAGCCACACTCGGTACATACTGTTTCCTCCGCGGCGATGATCCGGCCGGTGTTCATCCGAGGCGCCACCCAAAGGGTGAAGTCCTCTCCGGGGACTGCCCCAGCCTCCAGCAACGCCGTTAAGGCGTTTTGGTAGGCCAGTTCCGGACGGTTATTTTCCTGGCTGAGATGCCCCAGCACAAACCGCTTGGTGCCGGCTTTGGCCAGCTGAATCAATTCTTTGGCGCAGTCGCCGTTGGAGAGATGCCCCCGGCCACCCACGATTCGATTGCGCAAAAAGTAAGGGTAGGGGCTGTGGGCCATCATCTCTTCGTCGTAGTTGCTCTCTAACAGCACCGTGTGGCAGCCCAGCAGAGCATCGTGAATCTGGGAGGTGATTTGGCCCAAGTCGGTGCAGACCATCATGGTCTGATCCGCCTGTTCCACCCGGTAACAGCAGCTCTGGGCGCTGTCGTGGGGAGTGGAAACGGCGGTAAAGGACTGGCTGCCCAAACTCACCGTTTCTCCAGGCTGGATCACCCGCAGATCCAAGGAATAATCCAAAATCCCCTTCTGCACCAAGGCGTCCAGGGTGCCGGGGGTGCCGTACACCGGCAGGTGATGGCGCAGGACAATTTTTTGCAGGCCGCTGACATGGTCGGAGTGCTCGTGGGTCACCAGCACCGCCTTGGGGGCCTCCAGGGAGATCCCTGCCAACGCCAGTTGGGCGGCATAGTTTCGGATGCCGATGCCGCCGTCAATGAGCAGGCCTTCCTGCGGGGTGCCCACAAAGTGGCAGTTTCCCTTGGAGGAGCTGCACAGGGAATAAAGCAGGGACATATTGGACTTCCTTTCCGGTTTTGTTCTTAGAAAAAAGCCCCGATCAACGGGGCTAGAGTGAATGAAAATGAAGAAGGGATCAAAAACCCTTCCGGATAATTCTTCCAATGGCTCAATCTACCATGGAACAAAGCTCTCCCCCAGGGAGAAGGTGTCAGCGTGGGCTGACGGATCAAGGAAACAAATTTCGACAAACTTTACTGCGTGGAAAAAGCCAAGGAAAGTCAATCATAACTCACCCGTTCGTTTTTCAACTCCGGCCGGTTAGTTCGCCTGCCGCAGCGCCGCCGGATCAGGCATGACGATCTTCTTCATATCGCCGCCCAGGCCCCGGATCTTTTCCACAATCTCTTCGTAACCCCGTTCGATGTGGTAGATGTCCTCGATTTCGGTGACCCCGTCGCAGGTCAAAGCGGCGATCACCATGGCAGCCCCGGCCCGGAGGTCGGTGGCCCGCACCGGAGCAGCGGTAAAGTGGTCGATACCCTCGATGATGGCAACCCGGCCTTCCACCGCAATATCCGCGCCCATCCGGCGCAGCTCGTCTACATACTTAAACCGGTTCTCCCAAACCCCTTCGGTAACCAAACTGGTGCCCTTAGCCAGGCAGAGCAGAGTGACAATCTGGGGCTGCATATCGGTGGGGAAGCCGGGATGGGGACGGGTCTTGATATTGGTCTTTTGCAGGGGACCTACGTACCGCACCCGCACGGCGTCGTCAAATTCAATCACCTCTGCCCCAATCTTTTGGAGCTTGGCGGTGATGCTTTCCAAATGCTTGGGGATGACGTTTTCCACCAGCACGTCTCCCTTGGTAGCCACAGCCGCCACCATATAGGTCCCGGCCTCAATCTGGTCGGGAATGATGGAGTATTCCGCCCCAAACAGGTGGTCTACCCCCCGGATTTTAATCACGTCGGTTCCCGCCCCCATGATGTTGGCGCCCATGGAATTGAGGAAGTTGGCCAGATCCACAATGTGGGGTTCCTTAGCGGCGTTTTCAATGATGGTCATGCCCCTGGCTTTCACCGCCGCCAGCATGACGTTGATGGTGGCGCCCACCGTCACCACGTCAAAGTACACCCGAGCGCCGGTGAGCTGATCGGCCCGGACGTCGATCATGCCGTACTCCAAGCTGTAATCCGCTCCCAGGCTCTGGAAACCCTTCAGGTGCTGGTCGATGGGCCGTACTCCGAAGTTGCATCCTCCAGGCAGGCTGACTTTGGCCCGATGGAACCGGCCCAGCAGCGCTCCCAAAAAGTAATAGGAAGCCCGCATATGCTTGGCCAGCTCATAGGGCACCTCCGGCACGGCAATATTGGCGGTATCGATCTCCACGGTGGTGCGGTTCAGGTACTTCACCTGGGCTCCCATCTCCCGGAGAATCTCTAAAATAATCCCCACATCGCTGATGTTGGGCACATTTTCAATGACACAAGGCCCTTCGGCCAAAATAGTAGCGGGCAGAATACCCACCGCGGCGTTTTTGGCCCCGCTGATGGTTACCTTGCCCTGAAGGGGGTGGCCCCCACGAATCACATACTTCTCCAAACGGAATCTCCCCTTTTCTGCACAAAGGAAACGGACGTTTGATGGCGGTGCGCCCAGCACACCCAATGTATCAACAATGGCGAAACGGAAAGCCGCCCCGCCCGGAAATTTCTTTATCTTAAGTAGTATAACACATCTGTGCCAAAAAGGAAAGAGCTCCCAACCCGAAATTGAATTTTCCCAGTTCGGACCCTTTCCTTACCGAAACCATACATCATTTTTGCCCTTTTGTCAAGAAATTGGGAGCGTTTCTGACGGAATACATCAAAAGGGGGAGTTCTGGGGGAAAAAGTTGGGGGATTTTATAAAGAGTGTTTCTAAAGCCCCCTGGTTTTTCCCGAAAAAGAAAAAGGCCGAAGTCAAATCTGACCTCGACCTTAGTATCCGACAGCAAACCGGTTCGATTCCCGTGGATTATTTCCAACAAACCAAACCATAGCTTTCCGTTGTTCCAAGCAGAAGTTCACCCGGTTTTCGCCCTTGGGCGAAATTGCGGCCGGGCTTTTTGGCCGTAAAGGGTGGACTCAGGAACGTCAGTTGCCTGACGTTCCGTACTGTAATTTTTGGGATGGAGTTCACCCGATTTTCGCCCTTGGGCGAAATTGCGGCCGGGCTTTTTGGCCGCAAAGGGTGGACTCAGCAACGTCAGTTGCCTGACGTTCCGAACCGCTTTTTAAGTTTATCAAAGAAACTTTTTTGCTTGGCGTAATTTTTTTCATTGAGGGTGTTTTCAAACTCTTTGAGTTTATTCAAACTTTCCCCTCGGACGTTTTTGGGCACCTCCACCACAATGTGGACGTACTGGTCTCCCCGTCCCCGGCCGTTTAAGGCGGTGACACCCCGTCCCCGGAGCCGGAACACCGTACCGGGCTGGGTGCCGGCGGGCATGGTGTACTTCACTTCCCCATCGATGGTGGGCACCTTCAATTCACACCCCGCCACCGCTTGGTAAAAGCTCACCGGGAAGTCGCAGTGGATGTCGTAGCCGTCCCGCTCAAACACCGGGTCCGGCCGCACCGTCACCGATACCCCCAAGTCCCCGGCAGGGCCGCCGTTGGTACCGGCATTGCCTTGACCCCGGACTGCCAGAGTCTGGCCGTCGTCGATGCCGGCAGGAACGTTGACTTGAATGGTCTTACGGACATTTTCCCGTCCGGTGCCGCCGCACTTTTGACAGGGGTCATTTATGATCCGTCCCTTGCCGCCGCACTTAGGACAGGGGCGAGAAGTGCTCATACTGCCCAGCGGGGTACGCTGAACGTACTGTACCTGGCCGGTACCGTGGCAGTCGGGACAGGTTTGGGGACTTTTTCCCGCCGCGCAGCCGCTGCCATGGCAGACAGAGCAGTTTTCCTGCCGGTTGATGGTAACGGTTTTGGTGCAGCCGTGGCAGGCTTCCATAAAGTCCAGTACAATGCTGGTCCGGATGTCGCTGCCTCGGCGGGGTGCGTTGGGGTTAGCCCGGCGGGCACTTCCTCCAAAGCCGCCTCCGAAGCCTCCGCCGAAGAAACTGTCGAAAATGTCCCCCAGATCGGAGAATCCGCCGAAACCGCCTGCGCCACCGGCGCCGGCCCCGTAGTTGGGGTCCACCCCGGCGTGGCCGAACTGGTCATACTTGGCTCGTTTCTGCTCGTCGCTGAGCACCTCGTAGGCTTCATTCGCTTCTTTAAATTTTGCTTCGGCTTCTTTGTCCCCGGGGTGCAGGTCGGGGTGGTACTGTTTGGCCAGCTTGTGGTAGGCTTTTTTGATTTCGTCTTGGCTGGCGCCTTTTTGTACCCCCAGCACCTCGTAATAATCTCTCTTATCCGCCACGGTTGTTCCCCCTCAAACGGGACAGATTCCAGACTCAGACCCAGTGAGAAGCCCGGGCCGGGTCTGGAATGCCATCCGCTGATTATTTTTTCTCTTGTGTGGTTATTGCAACGATTGCTGCGGCGCCAAAGCGCCGGAAGAAACCCTCGCCCAACAACATCCTCAGAATCGATTTCCCCTGGTTTTCGCCGTTAGGCGAAATGACCGGCCGGACATTTGCCGGTCAAAGGGGGAATCTTAAACATCGGCGAAGCCGTTGTTTATTTGACTTCGGTGAAGTCGGCGTCTACATAGCCGTCATCGCCGCCGTTATTGTTGTTATTGTTGTTCTGACCGCCGGGATTGCCGCCCATGTTGGGACCAGCCTGGCCCTGGGCCGCCTGCTGCTGTGCCGCAGCCTGCTGATACATCTTCTCGCTGATGGCGTAGAAAGCCTTTTGCAGTTCTTCCTGCTTTGCCTTGATGTCGTCGATGTTGTTGCCCTTCAGCGCTTCCTTCAAAGCGTCGATCTTGGGCTGGACGGTGTCCTTATCCGCCTGGGTGATCTTATCCCCAGCATCGCTCATGGCCTTTTCGCACTGGAAGATCAACTGGTCGGCGCCGTTGCGGGTATCTACCTCTTCCTTGCGCTTCTTATCTTCCGCTGCATAAGCTTCCGCTTCCTTCACCGCTTTGTCGATTTCTTCCTTGGACATATTGGTGGAGGAGGTGATGGTGATCTGCTGTTCCTTGCCGGTGCCCAAATCCTTAGCGGACACGTGGACAATGCCATTGGCGTCGATGTCGAAGGTTACTTCGATCTGGGGTACGCCACGGGGTGCAGGAGCAATGCCGTCCAGATGGAACATACCCAAGCTCTTGTTGTCCTTGGCAAATTCCCGTTCGCCCTGGAGGATGTGGATTTCCACACTGGTTTGGCCGTCGGCAGCAGTGGAGTAGATCTGGCTCTTCTTGGTGGGGATGGTGGTGTTCCGTTCGATCATCCGAGTGCAGACGCCGCCCAGGGTTTCAATGCCCAAGCTCAGAGGAGTGACGTCCAGCAGCAGCAGGCCCTTGACCTCGCCGCCCAGTACGCCGCCCTGGATGGCAGCGCCGATGGCTACGCATTCATCGGGGTTGATGCCCTTAAAGCCTTCCTTGCCCATGATGTTCTTGACCGCATCCTGGACAGCAGGGATCCGGGAAGAACCGCCCACCAACAGGATCTTGTTCAGATCGGAGGGGCTCAGACCGGAGTCGCTGAGAGCCTGACGTACCGGGCCCATGGTCTTTTCCACCAGGTCGGCGGTGAGCTCATTGAACTTAGCCCGGGTAAGGGTCATGTCCAGGTGCTTGGGGCCGTTGGCGTCGGCAGTGATGAAGGGCAGGTTGATCTGGCTGGAGGTGACGTTGGAAAGCTCGATCTTGGCCTTTTCTGCCGCTTCCTTCAACCGCTGCATGGCCATCTTGTCGCCGGACAGGTCCACGCCCTGCTCCGCCTTAAAGGAGGAAACCATCCAGTCGATGATCCGCTGGTCGAAGTCGTCGCCGCCCAGCTTGTTGTTGCCGGCAGTAGCCAGCACTTCCTGCACGCCGTCGCCCATTTCGATGATGGAGACATCGAAGGTGCCGCCGCCCAGGTCGTAGACCATGATCTTCTGTTCCTGTTCCTTATCCACACCGTAAGCCAGTGCAGCAGCGGTGGGTTCGTTGATGATCCGCTTTACATCCAAACCAGCGATTTTACCGGCGTCCTTGGTAGCCTGACGCTGGCTGTCGGTGAAGTAAGCAGGGACGGTGATCACTGCTTCGGTGACGGTTTCGCCCAGATAGGCTTCCGCGTCGGTTTTCAGCTTTTGCAGGATCATGGCGCTGATCTCTTGGGGAGAATAAGCCTTGCCATCGATGGTGACCCGGTAATCGCTGCCCATGTGGCGCTTGATAGAGGAAATGGTGCGGTCATGGTTGGTGACAGCCTGACGCTTTGCCACCTGGCCGACCATCCGCTCGCCGTTTTTGCCGAACGCCACCACGGAAGGGGTGGTGCGGGCGCCTTCGCTGTTGGGGATTACCACCGGTTCGCCGCCTTCCATCACAGCGACGCAGGAGTTGGTGGTGCCTAAGTCAATACCAATAATCTTTCCCATAATATACTACCTCCAAAATGATTTGTTCTATGATGAAAAGGAAAACTTAAAATTTGGATCCAACCTTTTTAAAGGTTGGTAGGGGTGTGGGGGCAAAGCCCCCGCAAAGAATCCGATTTGTTTTGCAGGGGTTAAGTTCGCTCGGTTTTTGCGAAGCAAAATGCCGCCCCTGCTCTTTGGGCGGCAAGAGCGGACTTAGAAACGTTGCAAAACGTTTCGTCGCCACCTTGCAACCCCACCACCTTTTTGAAAAAAGGTGGACGAAAAACTTTAAGGGTTGGCCACCACTACCATGGCGTGCCTTACCACCTTATCCCCCATCTTATACCCCTTTTGGAACACCTGGCAGACGGTGTTTTCAGGATACTGATCGTCCTGTACCTGGTTCACCGCATTGTGCAGGTTGGGGTCAAAGGGCTTGCCCAACGCCTCGATTTCCTCAATGCCCAGATTCTTCAGCATATCGGAGAACTGGGTGGAAAGCATCTGAATGCCCTTGTAAAACTCCGTGTCGGAACAAGGGCAGCTCAACGCCCGCTCGAAGTTGTCGATCAGGGAGATGATGGGCTCGGCGCAGCCCGCCTTCACGTGGGCCGCCAGCTCTTCCTTCTCCCGGGCGGTGCGCTTGCGGAAGTTGTCAAACTCCGCCATCTTCCGAAGAAGCTGATCCTTGAGCTGGGCATTTTCCTCGGTGAGCTTTTTCACCTGGTCATCCTGTGCCGGCTGCGTTTCCTGCTTGACTTCTTCTTTGGGTTGTTCCGGCGCAGTGTCCGGCTGCTGGGGCTGCTGCTCCGGTTTTTCTTTTTTTGTTTTTTTCATATCATTCTCCGTCATCAGATCGCCCTTCCTTATGTTCTTCTTCCACAAATTGTCCTAGCTGCCGGGATAAGCTTTGGGAGAAATACTCGGTGTAGGGGATCAGCTTTCGATAATCCAACCGCACCGGCCCGATGATGCCCAAGCTTCCGCCCGGATGGCTGCCCATTTGATAAGGCG
>DXWR01000163.1 GCA_019416775.1 Oscillospiraceae bacterium
CCCGGAGGGGGAGACGTCGCCGGTGAGCAGATCCACCGCCGCTTCCCCGGCCGCTTCGCCGCCCAGGCAGAGGTAGAGGATGCTCTTCACTTCATCCCGCCAGGGCAGGATCATAGCGCTGCCGCCCATGAGCACCACCACGGTGTTGGGCTGCACTGCCGCTACCTGGGAGATCAGCCGGTTTTGGCAGGGAGGAAGGTTTAGGTGAGTGCGGTCGTAGCCTTCGGATTCGTAGTGTTCCGGCAGTCCCGCAAAGATCACCGCAATGTCCGCGCGCTTGGCGGTTTCCACCGCGGCGGGGATCAGAGAGTCGTCCTCGTCCTTGGAGAGATCGTAGCCGGAGGCGTAGGTGAGAGAGGCAAACCGGCCTTGGGCCGCTTCCCAGGAATTGGTGACGTGGTGGGCGTTGACGTGGCTGCTGCCGCCGCCCTGATAGCGGGGGGTCTTGGCAAAGGCGCCGATAAAGGCCACCTTCTGGTTGTCCCATAAGGGCAGCACCCCGTCCTGGTTTTTCAGCAGCACGGCGCTTTGGGCCGCCGCCTTCCGGGCCAGGGCGTGGTCGCTTTCAAAGGGCAGGGTGGCGTGTTCCGGCCACTGGGGCAGACGGGCCAGGATTTTTAAGGTGTCCAGCACCACGCTGTCCAGCTCTTCCATGGTGAGTTTGCCTTCCAGCACCGCCAGTTCCACCTGACGGTTGGAATCATGGTCGGTGCCGGGCATTTCCAGGTTCAGTCCCGCCTTGATGCCGGCGATCCGGTCGTTGACCGCAAACCAGTCGGACATGACCATGCCATCGTACCCCCACTCCTTCCGCAGCAGGTCGGTGAGCAGCCAGCGGTTGTCGGAGGAATAGGTGCCGTTGATCCGGTTGTAGGAGCACATGATGCTCCAGGGCTTGGCGTGCTTGATGGGGTACTCAAAGCTGGCCAGGTACAGCTCCCGGAGGGTGCGCTGGTCCACCACGTCGCTGACATTCAGCCGCCGGTATTCCTGGTTGTTGGCGGCAAAGTGCTTCAGGCAGCACCCCACCCCGTTTTGCTGTAAGCCCCGAATGTACCCGTCCGCCATGTGGGAGGAGAGGTAGGGGTCTTCGGAAAAGTATTCAAAGTTCCGGCCGCAGAGGGGGCTGCGCTTCAGGTTGGCGCCGGGGCCCAGCAGGATGCCGATCTGTTCCGCTTGACAGTCCTTGCCCAGAGCGTCGCCGATCTGTTCTTCCAGGGCCACGTCAAAGGAGTTGGCCATGCAGGCGCTGGTGGGGAAGCAGGTGGTGGAAACGGCTTCGTAGAAGCCGGCCTGGATGGCGCTGTCGATGTGCTTGCGCAGGCCGTGGGGGCCGTCGCAGACCAGCATGGGTTGGACGCCCAGGCGGGGGACGCCGGGGATGTGCCAGAAGTCGGCGCCGGAGCAGAGGTCGGCCTTTTCGGTGAGGGTCATTTGGGAGAGGATTTCTTGTGGGTTCATGGGAAGGCTCCTTTCGGGGAAACGTGAAGTTTTTTGGTGAAACTTTTTTTCAAAAAAGGTTCTCAGGGGTGCAGGGGGTGAAACCCCCGCAAACAATACGGAGTTTTTTAGAAGAGTCTGTGGCAGAGCAATCATGTAGCCTGGATGGTGGCAGAAGGAACTGGAAGTCGCCGGCTGCTTTGCCATAGGCAACAAGCCGGTCAAATCGGAATCCTTTGGCTGGAATTGGCAGGGGATTTCCTCTATTCCAAACTGACCCGCTGCGGCCTTCGGCCATTGGCGGGCTCATTCCGGCTCCAACTGCCACCAGCCAACACCACTGGAACCGCCTGCCTAAGACCCTTGAAATGGTTTTAAGGATTCTTCGCGGGGTTAAGTTCCATCGGTTTTTGCGAAGCAAAATGACGGTCGGCCTTTTGACCGTCAAGATGGGACTTAGAAACGTCGCAGACGTTTCGTCGCCACCCTGCACCCCACAACCCTTTTGAAAAAGGCTTGACCGAAAACTTTTCAGCAAAAAAGAGGGAAGTGTTTCCACTCCCCTCTGCATCTCTTATCGTACCGGGGATGCTGCCTTTATTGTAGCATCCTCCCGGTGTTTTGTCTACCATATTTTAGTCCATGGCGTGGATCATTTCCACCATCAGCGCTTCCGCTTTCCGGCCGTCGGCTTTGCCCCGGGTCTGCTTCATTACCTGACCGATCAGGGCCTTCACCGCTTTGTCCTTGCCCCCCTTAAAGTCGGCTACCGCCTTGGGGTTGCTCTCCACCACGCTCTGGCAGATGGAACGGAGGGTGTCTTCGTCAATGTCCCCCATGTCCTGCTCGCTGATAAAGTCGGTGCAGGGCTTTTTGGTTTCCAGCATCTTGTCCAGGGTGGTTTTGGCCAGATTCATCTTGATCTTGCCGTCCTCCAGCAGCTTGGCCAGATCGTGGAGGTACTCCGGCGGAATGGCCACCGCGCCGTTTTCCTTTTCCTCGTCGGTGACCAAGGTGCGGAAGATCTGGCCCAGAATGAAGTTGGCCACCGCCTTTTTGTTGGACAAACCTTCGCTGGCGGCTTCAAAGTACTCCGCGATCTTCCGGTACTTCACCAACAGCTGGGCGTCCGCTGCCGGTAAGCCGAAGTCGTTCTCGTACCGGGCAGTCCGGGCGTCGGGCAGTTCCGGCAGCTCCTGACGGATGGCTTCAATCTCTTCGTCGGTGGTGTAGATGGTCACCAGGTCCGGCTCCCGGAAGTACCGGTAGTCGTGGGCGTCTTCCTTGCCCCGCATGGGGGTGGTGATGCCTTCGTCCGGGTTCCACCGCAGGGTTTCCTGGGTCACCTTGCCGCCGCTTTCCAGCAGGTCGATCTGCCGGTCGTACTCGTAGGCCATGGCCTTTTCCATGTTGGTGAAGGAGTTCATGTTCTTGATCTCGGTGCGGGTGCCGAATTCTTCACTGCCTTGAGGGCGCACCGAAATGTTCACGTCGCAGCGCAGGCTTCCTTCCTGCATCTTGCAGTCGCTGATGCCGATGTGCTTCATAATCATCTGGAGCTTTTCCACATATTCCCGGGCTTCGGCAATGCTGCGGATGTCCGGCTCGGAGACGATCTCGATCAGCGGCACGCCGCCCCGGTTGTAGTCCACATAGGTGTCCCCGTGTTCGTGGACCAGCTTGCCGGCATCTTCCTCAATGTGAATCCGGGTGATGCCGATCTTCCGGCCGCTTTCCAGCTGGATATAGCCGTGCTCGCACAGGGGCTTGTCGTACTGGCTGATCTGGTAGGCCTTGGGCAGGTCGGGGTAGACGTAGTTTTTCCGGTCCATCTTGGAGATGTTGTTGATGGTGCAGTGGGTGGCCAGCCCCGCCATAATGGCGTAGTGCACCACCTGCCGGTTCAGTTTGGGCAGGGTGCCGGGCAGGCCGATACAGATGGGGCAGCAGTTGGTGTTGGGCTCCCCGCCGAACTTGGTGGTGCAGCCGCAGAAAATTTTGGTTTTGGTGGAAAGCTCCACGTGGGTTTCCAGACCCGAAACTAATTCCCAGCTCACAGGGCAAGACCTCCTTCTACCTTCTTGTTGAATTGACCCTGGGTGGCCTGCTCAAACTGCCAGGCCAGGTTCAGGATGTTGGCTTCGGCAAAGCTGTTGCCAATCAGCTGCATGCCGATGGGCAGATTTTTTTCGTCAAAGCCGCAGGGGATGCTCACCGCCGGCAGGCCGCAGATGTTCACCGGCACGGTGCAGATGTCGGTTTGGTAGGTGAGGATGGGGTCCTGGCTGGTAAAGCCCTTGGGGAAGCTGGTGGTGGGCACGGTGGGCGCCAAAATGGCGTCGCAGTGTTCAAAGGCTTCCCGGAAGGTGCGGACAATGCTGCCCCGCAGGTTCTGGGCCTTTTTGTAGTAGGCGTCGTAGTAGCCGGAGCTGAGCACGTAGGTGCCCAGCAGGATCCGGCGCTGGACTTCCTTGCCGAAGCCGGCGCTGCGGGTCTTGCAGATCATGTCGTGGGTGTTGCGGTAGCTGTCCGCCTGGTAGCCGTACCGGATGCCGTCGTACCGCCCCAGGTTGGAGCTGGCTTCGGCGCAGGCCAGGATATAGTACACCGGCAGGGCGTACTTCAAGGCAGGCAGGGAGATCTCCACCAGCTCACAGCCCATGGCCTCATAGGTCTTCATGGCCTGCTGGATGGCGGCTTCCACCTCCGGCTTCAGCCCTTCCAGGTATTCCTTGGCAATGCCGATTTTCTTGCCCTGCACCGAATCTTTCAGGTGGGAGGCGGTGTTTCCCTGGGCCCCCTTGCTGGTGGAGTCCATGGGGTCGTATTGGCAGATCTGGTCGTACACCAACGCCGTGTCCTCCACGTTGGTGGTGATGGGGCCGATCTGGTCCAGGCTGGAAGCGTAGGCCACCAGGCCGAACCGGCTCACCGCCCCGTAGGTGGGTTTCAGTCCCACCAAGCCGCAGAAGGAAGCGGGCTGCCGGATGCTGCCGCCGGTGTCGCTGCCCAAACCGTAGGCCGCCAGGTTGCCTCCCACGGCGCTGGCCACCCCGCCGGAGGAGCCCCCAGCCACATGGTCCAGGTTGTGGGGGTTGGCGGCGCCGCCGAAGCAGCTGGTTTCACAGGAAGAACCCATGGCGAACTCGTCCATGTTGGTTTTGCCCAGCAGCACGGCGTTTTGCTCCTTGAGCAGCTTCCACACCGTGGCGTCGTAGATGGGCACATATCCCTCCAAAATCTTGGAGCAGCAGGTGGTGGGGATGTCCTTGGTGGAGATGTTGTCCTTTAAGGTCATGGGGACGCCTTCCAAGGGGGAAAGGGCCTCGCCCTTGGCCAGCTTTTCGTCCACCCGTTTGGCGGCGGCCAGGGCGGCGTCCGGAGTGGCGGTGACATAGGCGTTGAGTTTGGGGTTGTCCCGCTCCATGGCGTCCAGGTAAGCCCGGGTCAGCTGGGTGCAGCTGATTTCTTTTCCCTGCAGCATGGACTGCAAGGAGCGAATTTGAGAAAGATAATCCAGCATACTTGAAGTCCTCCTTATTTGTGTTTGGCTACGTAGAAAAATCCGTCTACGCCGCCGTCCCGGTTTTTCAGAATTTCACTTTGAGGGTAGCTGGGCACCACTTCGTCCTCCCGGAAGGCGTTTTGCAGACCGTTGATATTATCAAATTCTTCCCCAGCGTCGGTCGCCTGGTTGATGGTGTCGGCAAAGGCGATCATCTGATCCATTTCCTTGGTGAGACCGTCCAGCTCCTCCTCCGCCACAAACAGCTTGGACAAGAGGGCAATGTTTTCAATTTCTTCTCTGGATACCATGAAAAAACCTCCTATCTGGTTTTCTTACCAAAAAGGACTGTCACAGCAAGCCATGACAGTCCACCATTGGACGTTTAATTGTGGGGGCGCACCTTGATGTGAACCTCCCGAAGCTGCTGCTCGGTCACCGGGGTAGGCGCTCCGGTGAGCAGGTCCTGTGCGTTGGAATTCATGGGGAAGGCGATGACTTCCCGGATGTTTTCTTCTTCCGCCAGCAGCATAATCATCCGGTCGATGCCCGGAGCCATGCCGGCGTGGGGCGGTGCGCCGTAGTGGAAGGCGCTGTAGAGGGAACCGAATTTTTCCTTCAGGTCCTCTTCGGTGTACCCGGCGATTTCAAAGGCCTTGACCATAATGTCCAGGTCGTGGTTGCGCACTGCGCCGCTGGACAGCTCCACCCCGTTGACCACAATGTCGTACTGGTAGGCCAGCACGTCCAAGGGGTTCTTGGTGGTGAGGGCTTCCAGCCCTCCCTGGGGCATGGAGAAGGGGTTGTGGGTAAAGATAATCTTGCCGGTTTCCTCGTCTTGCTCGTACATGGGGAAGTCCACCACAAAGCAGAACCGGAAGCTGTCCTGGTCGATGAGATCCATCCGCTTGGCCACTTCCTGGCGGATCATTCCCGCCAGCCGGGGGGCTTCCTTCTTGCTGTCCGCAATGAAGTAGAGCACGCAGTCCGGCTCCAGCTGGCAGCGGTTTTTCAGCTCCAGGCGCTGGTCGTCGTTTAAGAATTTGTCGATGGGGCCCAGGTATTTGTAGTCTTCGGTGACCTTGAAGTAGCCCAGACCCTTCATGCCGATTTCCAGGGCGTACTTTTCCATCTTTTCAAAGAAGCCCTTGGATTTGCCTGCCATGCCGGGGACCTTGATGGCCCGGACACACTTGTTGCAGAAGGGCTTGAAGCTGCTGTCCACAAACAGGTCGGACACATCCACAATCTCCAGGGGGTTGCGCAGGTCCGGCTTGTCGGTGCCGTACTTCACCATGCACTCCTCATAGGAGATCCGGGGGAAGGGAGCCGGAGAAACCTTTTTATCGGTAAACTGGGCAAAGGTTTCGCTGAGCAGCTCTTCCGCTACCGCAAACACGTCCTCCTGGGTGGCAAAGGCCATCTCGAAGTCCAGCTGATAGAATTCCCCGGGGCTGCGGTCTGCCCGGGCGTCTTCGTCCCGGAAGCAGGGGGCAACCTGGAAGTATTTGTCAAAGCCGCTGACCATCAAAAGCTGCTTGAAGATCTGAGGGGCTTGGGGCAGGGC
>DXWR01000164.1 GCA_019416775.1 Oscillospiraceae bacterium
GAACCCCCTTCCCCCCAGGGCAAATCCAAACAGAAAAAGAAGAAGCACCGCAAGCTCACCTGCTGCCTGATTCCCTTTTTGCTGCTGGTGGCCCTGGTGATTGCCGGCATCTTTGCCTTCCAATATTATTTCGGCGGCCTGCAAACCGACCATACCCAGTACACCGACTCGGAGCTGGGCATCAACGCCGCCGGAGCGGCTTTGGATCAGCGGAACATCACCAACATCGCCCTGTTCGGGGTGGACAGCCGGGACGACGACGATTCCGGCCGCAGCGACGCCACCCTGATCCTGTCCATCGACAAGGAGCACGGCAAGATCAAGCTCACCTCCCTGGCCCGGGACACCTACTGTGCGGTGCCGGGGTACGGCGAGACCAAGCTCTGCCACGCCTACGCCTACGGCGGGCCAAGGCTGGCCATGGAAACCCTGAACACCAACTTTGATCTGAACATCCGGGACTACGCCACCGTCAACTTCGACCAACTGGCGGACATCATCGACGCCGTCGGAGGGGTGGAAGTGGAGGTAGACGACAACGAACTGTACTACACCAACTCCCTGCAAAACTACTATGTAGTCACCGAAGGCCGGGCCCCCAATCCCATCCAGTCCACCGGCCTGGTTACCTTAAACGGGGAACAGGCGGTGTGCTACTCCCGGATCCGCAAGGAGAGCGGCGGGGACGACGCCCGCACCAACCGGCAGCGGGAGGTACTGGAAGCGCTGATGGTAAAGATCAAGGCCCAGCCCATCTGGAAGTGGCCGGACCTGTGCCGCCAGCTGCTGCCCATGATGGAGACCAGCCTGGACTACACCGACATTATGTGGCTGTCCACCATCCTGCTGGGCAACGTGGAGATGGAGATGACCAGCTTCCCCAACCAAAACTCCAACGCCTCCGGGGAGTATATCGGAGACACCTGGTATTACGTCTACGACCTGGATACCGCCAAACAGCAGATCTACGACTTCATTTATAACGACGTCCCGCCGGTGCAGCCGGAAGAGGGATGACAAACAACAGCGAGGCAGGACCCCGAAAGGGAGTTTCCGCCTCGTTGTTTTTTTGTTTTTTGCAAGCGGACTTCCAGCCGGATCCTTTTTTGCCCAAAAACTGCATCGTTTCCTCCTTTTGGGCAAAAATGAATTTCAAAAAGGGCTTTACAAATGGGGTTAGACCGAGTATACTAAGGATAGACACCCCCACGGGGTATGGGGGTATGGAAGGAGTGAAATCCATGGAGGAACAATACAACATCACCGGCATGAGCTGCGCCGCCTGTTCCGCCCGGGTGGAAAAAAGCGTGTCCGCCCTGCCGGGGATGGAGCAATGCGCGGTGAACCTGTTAAAAAACAGCATGGTGGTCCGCTACGACGGCGATACCCTCACCAGCGCCCAGATCATCCAGGCGGTGGAAAAGGCAGGCTACGGCGCTTCCCTCCAAACCAAGGAGAAGGGAAAACCCGCCGGGCAGGCCCGGTCCTCCGCCGCAGAGCAGGCCGCCAAGGAATACAAAACCATGAAACTGCGGGTGATCTGGTCCTTCGTCTTCACCATCCCGCTGTTTTATCTCTCCATGGGGCACATGATGGGCTGGCCCCTGCCGGGGTTCTTTTTGGGCGAGCAAAATTCCATGATCTACGCCCTGACCCTGTTTCTGCTGGCCCTGCCGGTGGCCATCCTCAACAACAAGTACTACCGCACCGGCTTTAAGACCCTGCTTCACGGCTCCCCCAACATGGACTCCCTGATTGCCCTGGGGTCCGGAGCTTCCCTGGTGTACGGGGTGTACGCCCTGTATAAAATCGCCTACGGCTTGGGCTACGGGGACATGGCCATGGTGCACCAGTTCACCCACGACCTGTACTTTGAAGGGGCGGGCACCATCCTGACCCTGATTACCCTGGGCAAGTTCTTGGAAGCCCGGGCCAAGGGCAAAACCAGCGACGCCATCAACAAGCTGCTGAACCTGGCCCCCAAAACCGCCACGGTGGTGCGGGACGGGGTGGAGCAGGTGATCCCCGCGGAAGAAGTGGTCCAGGGGGATGTGCTGGTGGTGAAGGCCGGGGAAAGCGTGCCGGTGGACGGAGTGGTGCTTACCGGCAGCGCCTCCCTGGATGAATCCGCCATCACCGGGGAGAGCATCCCGGTGGAAAAGCAGCCGGGGGACAAAGTCATCGGCGCCACCATCAACAAAAGCGGCTACTTTCAAATGCAGGCCACCAAGGTGGGGGACGAAACCGCTTTGGCCCAGATCATCCGCTTAGTGGACGAAGCCACCAGCTCCAAGGCCCCCATCGCCAAGCTGGCGGACAAGGTGGCGGGGGTGTTTGTGCCCATCGTCATCGCCATTGCCCTGGTGGCGGCGGTTGTCTGGCTGATCTGCGGGGCCAGCTTTGAATTTGCCCTGACCATCGCCGTGTCGGTGCTGGTGGTGTCCTGCCCCTGCGCCTTGGGGTTAGCCACCCCCACCGCCATTATGGTGGGCACCGGACGGGGGGCCTCCAACGGCATTTTAATCAAGTCCGCCCAGGCCCTGGAAACCGCCCATTCCGTCCAGACCGTGGTGCTGGACAAAACCGGCACCATCACCCAGGGCAAGCCGGTGGTCACCGACCTGGTGAGCCAACCGGGCGTCAGCCAAACCCAGCTATTGCAGCTGGCCGCTTCCCTGGAAAAATTGTCGGAGCACCCTCTGGCCGCCGCCATTGTGGAAGAGGCCCAGAAGGAACAGGTCTCCTTTTTGCCGGTGGAACAGTTCCGGCAGATTCCCGGCCAGGGCATTGCCGG
Source organism: Oscillospiraceae bacterium (assembly GCA_019416775.1). Lineage (GTDB taxonomy): Bacteria > Bacillota > Clostridia > Oscillospirales > Ruminococcaceae > Egerieicola. The sequence goes on from DXWR01000164.1 coordinate 2,795, forward strand.
GGTGATTGACGGGGTGGAGTGCCTGGCAGGCAACCACAAGATGATGGAGGCCTTTTCGGTGCAAGACGGCGCCATGGACTCCCTGCAAAACCAAATGGCGGAGGAAGGAAAAACCCCCTTGTTCTTTGCCGCAAAGGGCAGACTGCTGGGCATCATCGCCGTGGCGGACGTGGTGAAACCCACCAGCAAGCAGGCCATTGCAGAGCTGAAGCAGATGGGCATTCAGGTGGTGATGCTCACCGGCGACCACCAGAAAACCGCCCAGGCCATCTGCAGCCAGGTGGGGGCCGACCGGGTCATTGCCGAAGTGCTGCCCCAGGATAAGGAAGCGGAGATTCGCAAGCTCCAGCAGAGCGGCCGGAAGGTGGCCATGGTGGGAGACGGCATCAACGACGCCCCGGCCCTCACAAGGGCGGATATTGGCATTGCCATCGGAGCCGGCACGGACATTGCCATTGACTCGGCAGACGTGGTGCTGATGAAGGACTCCTTACAGGATGTG
>DXWR01000165.1 GCA_019416775.1 Oscillospiraceae bacterium
TCTTTCAGTTTGGGCATTGAGGCGCCGGGCTGGGCCAAACGCCGCACATAGCGTTCCGTAAACAGATAGTCCACCGGACGGTCATAGCGGCCGTGAGGCAGCATCTGGGTGGTACAGCAGTGGTAGCAGGCCCCTGCCGTCACCCCGGTAAACCGGGACAAAAACCGGTCGTAGTACCCCTTCCCGAATCCCAGCCGGTAGCCCTGGGCGTCAAAGGAAAAGCCGGGCACCAGGCAGAAATCGGTGGGGTGGAAGGTTTCGATCTGGGGACAGCGGGCCGGATCCGGCTCCAGCAGTCCGAACAGGCCGGGGGTCAGATCCTCCCAGCTTTGGATGGCAAAAAAAGCCATATGTCCCTTTTCGTCCAAACAACGGGGCAGCAGCACCTGCTTTTTCTGGCGCAGCGCCGTGGAGATCAGGGCATGGGTGTCGATTTCAATGGGTTTGGAGACAAACAGCAGCACCCGGCGAGCCCGGTGCCAGCGGGGGGAACGAAGAAGGTTGGCGGTGATCCGCCGGTCCCAGGCGGCTTTGTCCTGGGGATCCAGATTTTGGCGGATGCCGCGGAATTTCTGCCGCAGGCCCCGCTTCACCAAGCGGATGTCGGGGCCTTTGGGATGGGGACGGCTTTCCCCCATCACTCCATCCAAACCACCTGCTGCATCAGCTTCTGGGCGGCGTCCTTTCCGTAAAGTTCCTCCACCAAGGTAAAGGCAAACTGCTGGGCGCAGCCTGCTCCCCGGGCGGTGATATAGTTGTCGTCCACTTCCACGGCGTCCTTGCTGATCTTCGCCCCCTTGAGTTCCCGTTCAAAGCCGGGATAGCAGCAAGCCTTCCGTCCGTCCAGCAGGCCCTTCTTCCCCAAAATGGAGGGAGCGGCGCAGATGGCGGCGATTTTGATCTCCCCGCCGGCACAGTAGTCGATGACGTCGTGGAGCTTATCGCTTTTATCCAGATTTTTGGTGCCGGGCATTCCTCCGGGAAGGATGATCATTTCGATGTCGTCAAAGCTGATTTCATCCATGTGCAGGTCGGTCTGGAGGGTGACGCCGTGGCTTCCGGTGACTTCGGTGTCGTACACCCCCACGGTGGCGATGTTGTGCTCATCCACCCGGCGCAGATAATCCAGAGGGGTCAGCGCCTCCACTTCTTCAAATCCGTCCGCCAAAAATAAGTATACCATTTGATTTCCGATTCCTTTCTGCCTGAAACCAGGCAACTGCAAACAATCTTTTCTAAGCCGGCCCTTACAGGTCCAGCATGAGATTCATATAGGGATGGGGGTGCTTTTCCCCCGGCTGGGCCAGCTTTTCCTCCAAGGGAAGGTACATCCCGTAGGGAACCAGATCTTCCTGGGTGCGGGCATACACCGGGTGGCCGGTGAGCAGCACCCGTTTGGCTCCAAAGCGGCCGGCCAGGGTGGAGAGGGTGGCGTAAAAGCAGGCGGGGTCCATGGCGGCTTCCCGGATGATCATGGTGTCCTGCTGTTGGGTGAACACCACACAGCCGTGGCCGTAGCGGCACTGCACCGACACCATCCGGCATCCCGCCGACTTTAGGTCTTGGTACAGGTAGTCCTGCAGGGTGCCGTCAAACTGCACCGACAGGCTCAGGCTGGACAGATAGAGCTGCCGCAGCTTGATATAGTAGCCCCCGCCGATCTCCTCCATGGTGCAGAGCACCTGGCGGTCCCGGTAGTCCTGGGGGTCCAGTTCCAATTTGGCCCGGTAAAACAGGGTTTGATACCCCAAGGAGCGGTAGAGGGAAAAGAGCTTTTCCCCTTCCGGCACCAGGCAGAGAAACTGCCGGTTTTGGCTTTTGGCTTCCTCCTTGGCCCGGTCCATCAGCTGATGAAACCAGCCCTGCCCCCGGAAATCCGGGTGGGTGCAGACGCCGTAGAGGTAGCTGCCCTTATAAATGTTGGTGTTGGTGTGCATCATCACCGGGAGCATGGTGAGCATGGCGCAGATGCCCTCCTCCCCCTGGACCACCAGTGCGGATTCCGGGCGCAGCACCTGATTTAAAAACCCTTCTGCTTCCGGCTGGGGGTCGTCAAAGCACTTCGCCCAGAGCCGGGCCATGGCCGGGATGTCCCTTTTTTCGGCGCTGCGCAGCATCATGGGCCGTCACCGCCTTGCAGCTTGTTCCAAAAGGGCCGGGTCAGCTCCCAAAGGGTTTGGGTGATCTGTTCCACCCCAAGAACCTGTCCCTTTTGACAGCAGGCCACCCGCCGCCAGTTCCAGTGCTCTGCGGCATAGTCCGCGCTGATCCGGCACTGTTCCAGATAGGCCCGGTCCCGCTCATGGATGTCCCGCTTGGATTCATCCCCCTGGTAGCGGTGTTCCAGCAGCTGCTCCGACACCTTCCGGTCCATTTCCAGATAGCAGACCAGGTCCGGCTTGGGCAGCCCTAATTTACCATATTCAAAGTCCTCCAGCCAGTCCAGAAAGCCGCTCCACTGCTGCCGGGGCAGCTTTCCCATTTGGTGGATGGCGTTGGAGGTGGTGTACCGGGCGGCCAAAATCAAATGGCCTTTCCGGTACCACTCCCCCCACTGCCGCACAAAACCGGCGTACCGGTCCACGGCGTAAAAGGTGGAGGCGGCGTAGGCGTTGACGCCGTCGGGGTGTGCGGAAAAGTCCCCGCCCAGATACATCCGCACCAAGGCAGAAGAGGGACTTTCATAATCCGGGTAAGAAATCAGATGCACCCGGCCGGGAAATTTCTCTTCCAGCCGCTGGGCCAGGCGCTGGGACTGGGTGGTTTTCCCACAGCCATCCAATCCGTCCAGCACCAGCATGGTTCCTTCCATACAGGAATTCCTCCTTATTGGCCGGCGGTCTGCCGGTGGTGGAGCAGGGTGTAAAACGCCCGCACCTGACTGGCCTTGCCGCAGCTCATCTTCCCTTCGGAGCAGGCTCCCTTGTAGCAGGAAGGACCGGCCGAGGCAAAGAGGGTGGGGGCCACGGCGCAGACCTGGCGGAGCATTTCGTCCGCCACCGCCTTGATCTCCCACTGGGCCCGGTTGCAGCAGCGCAGTTTAAAGAAGTTCATCAGGCTTCTGGCGTTCATGGTCAAAATCATTTTGGTGGCGCAGGCGTTGGGCAGCACAAACCGTGCGTCCTCAATGGCCTTCTTTTCCGCCTTGCGCTTGGCCTGCTTTTCCGGCAGCCCGTCCTCCAAAAAGCTTTGCAGGTGCCGGGCCTGGAGCTGGTCCGCCAAGGCGTTGTAATCCGCCACCGCCCGTTCCATGGATGTTACAAAAATCTCATTGGCCTCTGGGTCCGCCCCGATTTCCGGCGGGGTCACGAAGGAAAAGTTGGATTCTTTCACATACCGCTGGCTCTGGACGCTGAAGGAGGCCAGCCGGTGCCGTGTGATCTGAGCCAGCAAAGAGCGGCTCACCCCTTCCAGGGCAAAGGTAAAGCTGGCGTGCTCAATGGGGCTTTCATGACCGATTTCTGCCAGCATCTCCACAAAATCCTCCGCCTTTTCCTGGGTCAGGCCGTCGTACAGCTGATCCACGCTGCTGCCGCTGTAGCAGAGCTTGGCGGCGCAGGCCACCGTCTTTTCCGGCTGCGGGGTGTAGGCAAGCAGGGTCACATTCATGGTTTTTTCCTCCTGAGGTGTTTTTGCTATGGATATGGACATTGTATCATAATAGGGCGAAAAAAGCAAATCCCATCCCTTCCGCCGCGTTGGAAGCTATATTTTCCTTCTTTTTCCCTTTTTCTTACATTTTTTGCCCGATTGGGGGATTTGGAAAAAATTTTTTGAAAAAACCCTTGACAATCCGGGGTTGGTTCGGTATAATAATCAACGTTGTCGAGAGCGACAGAACAAAAACTTCATCTGCTGCTATGGCTCAGTAGGCAGAGCACGTCCTTGGTAAGGACGAGGTCACCAGTTCGAATCTGGTTAGCAGCTCCAAGGAGAAGCGTACGAATTACGCTTCTTTTCTTTTTTGTCCGGGACCCAGAAGGTCCCGGTTTTTTCTTTTTTCAAATTTGCATTGACAGAACCGGAAAAAGGGCCTACCATGAAAGAAACAAACGTTCGTGTTTTGGAGATGGGAGGAACCTATGGCGGAAAAGAAAAGTTTTGTTTTTTATCACAGCTACGAAAAACCCCTGGCCATGCTGTCCGACGCCGACCGGGGCAAGCTGCTGATGGCGCTGATCCGGTACAGCCGGGGGCAGGAGGTGGAACACATCTCCCCCACCGCCGATATGGCCTTTGCCTTTATCCGGGAAAATATGGACCGGGACGCCGCCGCCTACCAGGAAACGGTGCGCAAGCGAAGCGCCGCCGGAAAGAAGGGGGGCCGTCCCCCTAAGTCCCAACCGGAAGGGGTTCCAGAGCCTGAGGAAAAAGCAAATGGTTTTTCTCAAAAGCAAACCAAAGGGGGAAAAGCTGAGAATGAGAATGAGAATGAGAATGGTAATGACAATGAGAATGGTAATGACAATGAGAATGGGAATGAGAATACTATCCCCCCTAGTATCCCCCCCAAGGGGGAAGGGGCGGTGTCTTCCCAACCGGCAGAAAGCGGCTTTGATGAGTTTTGGCAAAGCTATCCCCGGAAGGTGGGGAAAAAGGCAGCGCAAAACGCCTGGAAGCGGCTGAAGCCCAACGCCGCCCTGCGCATTAAAATCATGGAGGCCCTCCAGGAGCAGAAAGCCAGCCGGCGGTGGCAGAAGGAACAGGGGCGGTACATCCCCAACCCTGCCACCTGGTTAAACCAAGAGCGCTGGGAGGACCAACTGGAAGAGGCCGGTTCTGCCCCGGATTACAGCCATTTCAACCTGTCAGACACGAAAGGAGAAACTGTGTATGGAACGGATTTTACCCGGTGGGAGCTGCCTGATTAGCAGCAAGGACTACCCCGACGCCCCCAAT
>DXWR01000166.1 GCA_019416775.1 Oscillospiraceae bacterium
GCCGGAATCAGAAAAAATAAAAATTAGGGCTTGCAATTTTAAAGGCAGTGTGGTATAATAGCTTTCGTTGTCAGGAAGACAGCATAGCAATGCGCCCGTAGCGCAGTTGGATAGCGCGACAGACTCCGACTCTGTAGGCCACTGGTTCGAATCCAGCCGGGCGTACCAATTTTTACCACTCCAAATTGGAGTGGTTTTTTATTTCATTCCAATGCAATCACAGCAAAAAGGACAGCAGATGTGTTTGGCATCCACTGTCCTTTTCTTTTTTCTGTCAGTTATTTTTCCCGGCGAAGCATTTGGACCATTTTCCCCACAGAAGGGGGATTGCCCTTATACAGCGCCATCATCCGGTATACCTTTCCGGAAACCCAAAGCAGCGCCAAAGCGCAGAGCACCGTCAACGCCAAGGAACAAGCCCCTATCCACAGCGGGATCTGTCCCAACAGCAATCGGCTGGGGGTGACCAAAATGGCGGTAAAGGGGATCCAGTTCATCCAATCCCCTGCCGGATCGGCGCCGGAATCCATCAAACCCATGCCGCCGCCATAGAGCACGCAGAAAAAGCTCACCACCAACGCCAGGGTGAAGAGTAGGTTGGTGGAGGAAAGGTCCTCCGGCTTTCCCGCAGCCGCTCCGCCAATAGCGGCCAAGGAGCAGTACAGCAAAAAACCAGCCGCCAACAACAGCAAAGCCAAGATCCAGCCGGCAGGAGAAAATAAGCCGTCCATCTGCCCCAGGTGATCCAAAAACAGCACCAAGGAATTCTGTGTCCCAGGATTTATAGCCTGAACCCAAGCATACCCCAAGCCAAAGCCCCCCACCAGCGCAGCCACCCACAGGCAAAGCTGAAACAAACTGGTGCACACCAAAGCAAACACCTTGCCGAACACCAATGTAGTGGGTTTCACTGCCAGCAAAAGGGTGTCCATCAGCTTGGCGTTTTTCTCCATCAGGACATTGTTGGCCACCCCTTGGCCGTAAAACAGCACCATAAAGTAGAGGGCCATCATCAAAACAAAGGGCAGCGCCACGGAAAACACCATCCGCACCAATTCAATCTGTTGCTGCTGGGGAGTCAGGGCTTCCCCGCTCTCCCCCTGCACCTGACGGATGGTCTCCACCTGGGCGGAGAAGGACTGAAGCTGGGCCCTGTCCAATCCCGCTTTTTCCATCAAAATCAAGGAAGAAGACTGAGAGAGGAATTGTTCCAAACCGGAAAGTTCCTCCAGATCGTAATCGGCGTTGTCCGGGCGAAGGAGCGTCAAAGACAGGCCGTTTTCTCCCTGCTCCACCAAAAGAATGGCGCTGTGAGGAAATTGTTTTCCTTGACTGCGGGCTTGGTCCGGGGTGTCGCAGAGGGTATATTGAATTTGGGTATACCCCTCCGCGCCCAGCTCATTCAGCCGGTTCCAATCCATGGGAGCCGTGTCGGTTTCATCCGCCACAAACACCTGGGTAACCGGATTTTCCGTTGGGGTTTGACTGCTGCCGGAAGCCAATTCCACCAAGCCCATAATCCCGGCAGGAAGCAGCAGCAATAGCACTGCCACCAAAATAGTGGCGATCCGCCAGCGGGAGGAACCGCATTTTTGGTTCCAGGTAAAGGCAAAAACTTTGCCAATTTTCTTCCATTGCCCTTTCATCCCCGAGCACCTCCCTTCCCTGCCGCCAAAGACAGGATTTTTCCAAAACTCAGCCGTTCACCCCGATAGAGCAGCAGCGCTTGATATACCTTTGCGCAAAGCAGCGCCAACAGCACAATCACTCCCAACTGGATCAGCCAGGAAAGCCCCAGTACCCAGAAGGAAATGGTCCCCATAAAATACTGCACCGGGGCGCAGAACACCGAAAGGATGGGGCAGAGACTGGCAAACGTTGGCCAAAATCCGGCGCCGCCGGAAAGGCTGGTCACAAATATTCCCACCAAGTATCCCGCCATAATCAGCAGGATGGAAAAAGACATAGCGCCGTCCAATTCCTGGGTGGAGGAGCAGCCGGCTCCCGACAGTCCGGCCAGCAAGGCAAAGGTAAGATACCCCAAAGCAAGGCTCACCAGCAGCACCGGCAGCACATCCCAACTCAAAGAAAGCCCGGAAAGCATATGGGACACACCCTCCAGGGAAAACTCCGGCAGCAGCAGGGCGGTACCTGCAAAAGAAAGGCAGATACCCATTACCAGCACCAAAAAAGCGCCGAAAACACAGGCCATCACCGCCAAAATCTTGCCCAAAATCAACGCCAAGGGGCGGATGGAGACCAACAGGGTTTCAATCAGCTTGGAGGATTTTTCCTCTACCACCGCCCGGATGATGTAGCTCACCGAAAAGACGCTGACCATCAGCACCAACACCGAATAAATCATCTGGATCCAGTAACCGGTCTCCCAATTTCCTTGCTGTTCCGGTTCAAAGTGTTCTTGGGCAGACTGGGACTGCACCGTGACACCGCCTTGCAGCAAGGCCGATTGCTCCGGCGTCAGGCCAGACAGCTGAATCTTCTGGGTCAAAAAAGATTCCAGCCGGCTGAGTTCCATCTCTTCCGGGCCGTTGGCGGCGGTAGACAGTTCCAACTGATAGCTGCCGGTTTCGCCTTGGGTCAACCGCACCAACACCTGGTTTTGCCCCAACTCTCCAGTGAGATCGGATGCCGGGAGGAAGGCGGTTTGGCTGTAATACGGGTCCTCCGCCGCCAGTTCCGTCCAAGGCAGGGAGAGCTGGGTATCATCCTCCAGATACACCTGGGCAAGGCTGCTCTGCGCCGGAAGGGACATTTCGTGGCTGCTGCTGCCCATCAGAGACAGTAAGGGCACACTGACCAAGCAGATCAAAAACAAAAGGGCAAAGGTGAAAATATTGGCCCTATTTTTCAAAAACTGCCGGGCGGTAAAGGCGAACACCTGCTTCGTGCCGGTGAGATTGGCGTTAATCCAGCTCATGGTGCTCCCCTCCCACCGTTTCCACAAAGATTTCGTGGAGGGACGGTTCCCGCAGATCGAAGGTGATCACCGGAATCTGCCGGGCAATCAGTTCTCCCAGCAGCCGGTTGGCCTGCTCCTCCCCGGTGACCTTTAAGCGGTATTCGTACTCTTTCTCACTGAGCAGGGTGACGCCGCAAGAACGGATCATGGGGGTAATATCCTGCTCCACCTTTAAGCTCAGGTTTACTCGGCCGTAACTCTTTTTGATCTGATTCAGGTTCCCTTGCAGCACCGGTTTGGCCCGGTCCAGGATGGTGAGATCGGTACAAAACTCCTCCACCGTGGCCATTTGGTGGCTGGAAAGGATCAAATATTTTCCCTTTTCAATTTCTTCCCGGATCAGGCTTTTAAACAGGTCGGTATTCACCGGATCCAAGCCGGAAAGGGGTTCATCCAGCACAATGAGGTCCGGATCGGAAAGCAGGGCGGTCATCAGCTGAATCTTCTGCTGATTGCCTTTGGAAAGCTGATCCGCCAATTTCGGTTTCTGCTTTTTCTGCCGGGATGCAGAAAAGCTCTTTCCCCCCAATGGACTGACAGGCGGGTTTCCGGCATTGGGGTAAAGGTACTCCTCCACCTGAAGCCGGTGAGCCAGGTAGCGGATCCGCTGTTTGGCAGTGTCTTTGGGCACCCCCCGCAGCCCGGCAAAATACATCAGCTGATCCATTAAGGGGTATTTGGGATAAAGCCCCCGCTCCTCTGCCAGGTAACCCAAATTGCAGGAGGTGGGGTTCATCTCCTTTCCCTCCCACAGCACCTGTCCCCCATCCCGGGAGAGGATACCCAGCATCATGCGGATGGTGGTGGTTTTCCCGGCGCCGTTGGTGCCAAGCAAGGCATACACCCCGGGCTTTGGCATGGAAAAGCTCAGGTGGTCCACCACCGTTTTCTCTCCATACCGTTTGGTTAAGTCAATCACATCCAGGCTCATAAGGTTCTCCTTTGTTGACGCAAAACTTGACCCTTTGGTCTGGCCTTATTATACAAAAGAGCACCCTGAAATGCAATGGAATTTTGGATAAGATTCGGTAAAGATTGCAACCGGGGCAAAAAAGGGACACAGCGTTTTGCTGCATCCCTTGTGACATGACGATAAGATATTTGAATTACAACAGCCCGTTCTGCACTTTGGCAGCGGTCAGGGTGTTGCGCATCAGAGTGGCGATGGTCATGGGGCCCACTCCTCCGGGCACCGGGGTGATGTACCCTGCCACCGGCTCCACCGAAGCAAAGTCCACGTCTCCGCAGAGCTTGCCGTTTTCCAGCCGGTTCATGCCCACGTCGATGACCACGGCGCCGGGTTTCACCATATCCCCGGTAATCAGGTTGGCTTTGCCCACCGCCGCTACCAGGATGTCCGCCCGGCGGCACTGCTCCGCTAAATCCTTAGTTTTGCTGTGGCAGATGGCGACGGTGGCGCTTTCGTGCAAAAGCAGCATCGCCATAGGTTTCCCCACAATATTGCTGCGGCCCACCACCACGGCATTTTTCCCGGCGATTTCCACCCCGGTGGAGTGGATCAGATCCATACAGCCCGCAGGGGTGCAGGGAAGGAAGTGATAATCGCCGATCATAATCTTCCCTACGTTTTCCGCATGGAAGGCATCCACATCCTTTTTGGGGTCGATGGTGCGGATGATGGCGTGTTCGTCAATCTGTTTAGGCAGAGGAAGCTGCACCAAAATGCCGTTAACTTCCGGGTCGGCATTGAGCTGCTGCACCAAATCCACCAATTCCTGCTGGGTGGTGCTGGCAGGAAGAGCGTACTCCCGGGACCGGAAGCCCACCAATTCGCAGGCCTTCTTTTTGTTGTTCACATATACCCGGCTGGCAGGGTCATCCCCTACAATGACTACTGCCAAGCAGATGGAAATGCCCCGTTCTTTTAACTTGGCGGCTTCTTCGGCTACCTGGGCTTTCACCTGGGCGCTGATCTGTTTTCCATCAATGATCTGTGCCATGGGTTTCTTCCTCCTTCTTTTCCTCCATGGATTCCGGTTGAGACGTTTCCTGGGACGCCTGGGAAGAATCTTCGGGTTCTTCCGGGAAATCGGAAGCATCTGTTTCTTCTTCCGCCGGCAGAGTCACGCCAAATTCTTCTTGAGCGGCCTGCTGAACTTCCTGGGAAGAAAGCTGACGTCCGTGACGGGCTTCCCGTCTTTTCCGTGCTTTTTCCTTTTCTTCCCGGCGCTCTTCTTCCATATCCGCCAAATTCCGTTCACTTTCGGGAGTATCCGCATAAATCCAAATCTTTTCCGGATCCTGATTACGGCGGATTTTCACCAGCATATAGACGTACACCACGGCGGCAGCCACCACCAGCAGGATGCTCAGCAGCTGGCTTACCCGAATGCTGCCCAGCATTAAGCTGTCGCCCCGCAGGCCTTCCACAAAGGCCCGCTCCGCGCCGTACCACATGCAGTACCACAGCACCACTTCCCCGTCAAACCGGCGCTTTTTGGACAGGAAGTGGAACAACCCGAAGCCCAGCAGGCACCACACCGATTCATAAAGGAAGCAAGGATGCACCAAAGAATCCACGCCGGGCACCTCCATGGCGAAGATGTTGGTGCAGGGGATGGAGGGATCGCCATAGGCTTCCGCATTGATGAAGTTGCCCCAGCGGCCGATGCCCTGGCCCAGCAGAAATGCAATCATGGCCAGATCCAAGAAGGGGATCATGGGCAGCTTTTTCACCTTAAAGACAATCAAGGCCGCAATCAGTGCGCCGATGATGCCGCCGTAAATAGCAAGGCCGCCGCTGCGGAGGTTGAAGATCTCCAGCAGGTTGTCCTGATAATCCTCCCAGCTGAAAATCACATAGTAAAGCCGTGCGCCGATGATGCCGCCCACTACGCCGAAAAACAGCACTTCAATGATCTGATCAAAATCATAGCCGAACTGTTTGACCCGACAGTAGGCGTAAATCATTGCCAGGATCATGCCTGCCACAATGATAATGGCGTACCAGGCAATCTCCAGCCCGAAAATCTGGATGGATGGGTTCATTTCAAAGGTCAGTCCCAGATAGGGAAAGGTTACGGTATTCATCCAAGTTGACACTCCTTTATTGATACTTCCTGTTCCGTTACGCCGGGTCGATGATGCTTAAAGCGCAGCGGTCCGACCGGAAGATTTCCGGCAGCCGGGCGTTGACTTCTTCCAAGGTGAGCTGCTCCAGCAGTTGGATGGAATCAAACAGCCCCACCCCGGAAAACGCGGCGTTGATCATGGCGGAAGCGGTATTTTCCACACTGTTAAAGCCCTGGATCTGCCGCCCGTAAATCAGCCGCTTGCCCCGGCGGAACGCTTCCTCCGAAATGCCCTGAGGATACCGGTCCAGTTCAGCCAAAAGCTGCGTTTGCACCTCTTGGGGCTGACGGGACTCCCCGGCAAACAGCAGGGCGTAATAACCCCGGCCGGCAAAGATTTCGCTTTCAAAGTTTTGGTTGATCAGCCCCTGCTGGTACAGCCGCCGGTAGAAGGGGCTGGTTTCCCCGAAGATAGCTTCCAACAGGATTTCATCCATCAATTCCTGACGCAATTCCTCTTTGCCTTCCAGAGGACGGCCTTTGAAGCCAATCTGGAACAGGGGGATGGCCACGCTGAGGGTTTGGCGCACCAACGGAGCGGCAATTTCCTCCGGCTCCTCCACCGTCAACCGCTGTACCGTCACCGGCGCCACCGGCTTGATGTGCTGCTGAAGCACCTGCTCCACCTGGGGGACGGTGAGATTGCCCGCCACCGAAAGAACCATGTTGTTCAGGTTATAGAAATTATAATAGCATTGATACAGCAGGTCGGAGGTGATGTGGGAGATGGACTCCACCGTGCCGGCAATGTCGATCCGCACCGGATGCTTTTGATATAGAGCCCCCAGCAGGTTAAAATACACCCGCCAGCCGGGATCATCGTCGTACATTTTGATTTCCTGACCGATAATGCCCTGTTCCTTTTCCACGGTCTGAGGAGTGAAGTAGGGCTCCTGGACGAAATCCAGCAGATAGCCTAAGTTCTCTTCCAGCTTATCGGTGGCGGAAAAGAGATAGCAGGTGCGGTCAAAGCTGGTGTAGGCGTTGGCGGAAGCACCGGTGCGGGAAAAGAGAGCAAAGGCATCGCCGTATTCCTTTTCAAACATTTTGTGCTCCAAAAAGTGAGCCACGCCGTGGGGGACGGTGGTGTATTCCGTTTCGGTGTCTCGTTTAAAGGTTTGATCCACCGAACCTAAATTGGTGCCGAACAGGGCATAGTTGGAAGCATAGCCTTCCATGGGAAACAGCAGCACCGTCAAGCCGCTGGGATGTTTGCCCTGGTAATAGGAAAGTCCGGTTTTTTCTTCCCGAATCTGATTCCAATCCATCTTAGCCTTCCTCCTTTTCCAGTCCGGTGAGGGTGTAGCAGAGCTGGAGCTGAATCCTCTTGGCTGCCTGGATGATCTGGTCCAAGGTGATCTGGCCCAGCAGCTGGGCTTCTTCCAGAGGAGAACGAACCACCGGGTTAAGGATTCGCTGCATATAATAGCTTTCCTGGGCAGCCAGGGAATCTCCCACGGTGCGGTAGGAATTCAGCACCGCTTTTTGGGCCTGTTCCAATTCCTGCCGGGTCACTTCTCCCTGCTGCATCAGAGAAAGCTGGTGCATAATTTCGTCGTAAGCGGCGGAAATCTTTTCATGCTCCACCCCGCTGGACACCAGCAATACTCCACTGGGCAGCGTCAGCTGGCAGGAGCAGTAATAGCAGAGGCTGAGTTTTTCCCGCACGTTTAAAAACAACTTGGAGCTGGGGGTTCCCCCTAAGATCACCGAAGCCATCTGTGCGGCAAAGGGATCTTCTTCCTCCTGCAAGCCGGAAGAAAGGCAGAGCACCAGTTTGGATTGGGTGACGTCCATCCGCTCCACTACCCGGCGGCTTTCCCCGGCACGGTACCGGTGCAGAGGAGAAACGGGTTTCGGGTCACGATCCCAATGGGCAAACGCCTTTTGGAACACCTCCAGCGCCACGGAAGGATCCCCGCAGCCCACAAAGAACAGATGGATCTGCCCTTCCTTCAACACCTGGCGGTAGGCTTCCGTCACCGACTCAGGGGTGAGGGCTTGCACCTGCTCCAAAGTGCCCAAAGGATCCAATCCGCCGCCCTGGGACCCAAACAGCAGTTCCGTGGCCCGCAGGATGGAATAGCGGCGCTTGTCGTTAATTTTTGCTTCAATCAAATCGGAAAGGGTCTGCTTTTCCGTCTCCACATCTTCTTCTGCAAACAGGCCGTTGTCCAAATAGGGCTGCTGCACCAACTGGCAGAGCAGCTGGGCGCACTGGGATAACTGCCCTTCCTCTTGGAAGGTAAAGCGGTCGTCCAGTCCGGTGACTGCAACGCTGAGCACCTGATTTTGGCCCAGTTTATCCACCTTTGCTCCCAACCCGGCGCCGTACAAATCCGCCAGGCGGCAGGAAAGGCTGGTCATATCCGGGTATTCCCGGCAGCGCTTTACCCACAAATAAGGGAGAATGGCCCGGCTGGAACGCTTGGCATCCTCCATGGGCAGCACAAAGTGCAGGCTCAGCCGGTTGCTTTTAAACCGAGGATCGGTGATCCAATGGAACACTGCACCGGCTCCCAGGTCCACGCTCATTGGCTTTTCCACGATGATTCCTTCCTCCTTCATCGAAATCATGGTAACAGGTACAGTATAGCACAGCAGACGGAAAAATAAAAGGAAGAATTGTGAAACAAGCACAAAAACAGCCTTATTTTTTGGGATAAACGACGGAGTCTGGAACTTCCGGCGGCGATGATTCTAATTGTTAGAGAATACGCCGTTTTATACACTCAATTTTTTTGCTTTTTTTCGTGAAAAAAGATTGCAATCGGTCGATTTCTTTGGTATATTAAAAAATAGATTTTTTATTAAATACAATCATTGTTATGTCACCCTTCCACCGGAAAGGAGCAGCGCCACGGACCATTCTTTTTCTGCAAAATCCAGGTCCCGCTTTTCCGCAAAGGTTTCCCGGCCGGTATGCTGGTTTGGCTTTTCCCTGTTGGCCACCCTATTTGTACTGGAACACTGGGCTGCACCCTTTGCCATGCTGCTCTGCGCCGCTTTAGCCATCTTGGCGGAAGGATGTTTCTTTTTGTCCTCCTCCCTCCGGCACCGGTATGCCTTCATGTTAACGGCGGCTGGAATCCTGTTGGGATCCCTGCTCTGCTTTGCAGCCACCCAATGGCAGTACCAGCCGGCGGCGGATCTGGCCGGAAGCCGGCAGACAATCACAGCCCGGGTGGAGGAAATCACCGTTTTTTCTTGGCAAACGCAGTACCGACTGACGGTGCTGCACCTTTCGGACAGCTCGGTTCAAGGGTTTCAAGTCCAGATTGCAACGGAACAGCCGGCAGAGCATTTGTCTTATGGGGACACGGTGGAGTTGACCGCCCAGCTATCCTTAGCGGAAGACGACTGGCAAAACTACTACCGCGGACGGGGGATCTATCTGTTGGGGGAGTTGGAGCCGGACAGCAGCGTCACCATTCTCCAAACCGGTTCCGGGTTTTTCCGTTGGCTGAAAGAGACTCGGGACCGTATCGGGCAGCTGCTGGAGCAGAGCTTTTCCTCCGACACAGCCGCTTTGCTTCAGGGGATTTTGTTGGGCCGCAGTCAATCCCTGCCGGACCGGCTGCGGTTTGCCTACCAAAACACCGGCGCTTACCACTTTATTGCAGTATCCGGAATGCATCTCACGGTAATCAGCGGATTATGTTATTGGTTGTTTCGCTTTTTCCTAGGCAGACGAAGCCGCCGGATCGCCACCCTATTGGTGATTTGGCTGTTTGTGCTGTTCACCGGATGTCCCGCTTCCGCCTTGCGCTCCGGGGTGATGCTCACCGTGCTGATGCTGGGAGGACTGTTCCGCCAGGAAGGGGACGGGCTGATCAGCTTATCCATTGCAGGCATTGTAATTGTGCTGATCCAGCCCTTTGCGGCGTTGGACCTGGGATTTTTGATGAGCTTTTGTTCCACGTTAGGGATCCTTACCCTGAGCCGTCCCCTGCTTGCCAAACTATCCGGTATCTTTCAAACGCGGTTGGACCGGCATCGCCACAGCAGGCAGTTTTTTCTCTACCGTCTGTTCTATCGAGGCGTCCACTGGATGATTTCCCCATTTCTGGTAGCTTTTGGAGCAAATCTCATGCTCCTTCCCTTACTGGTGCTGAACTACGGATATTATTCCCTTTGGTCCATTCCAAGTTCCCTGCTGTTGGCGGTATTTTCCACTCCGCTGCTTTGGATGGGAATGGCATTGCTGCTCTGTTTGGGGGTGGGGATTGCCCCGGCAGTGCTGCTTGTTCCCATAGAATGGCTGGCGAACACACTGGACCGCTGTCTCTTTTCCATGGCATCGGCGCCTTGGATGGTACTGGGTGCAGAGGATGCCCTATGGCAGGTTTGGTCCGTTTTGGTGTTTGCGCTGGCGCTGCTGGCTGCGGCAAGGCCCACCAAAAAGCTGGCGGCTTGGTGCATGACTGTTGCGGGAGCCACTCTCATCGTCGCTTTCACCTGGGTGAGCATTTCCATACAGGGGCAGACTGCCATCTACTTTGCTTCCGACGGGTACTGCACCGATGTAGTGGTGATGCAGGGGCGAAGCGCCCTGGTTCTGGCGGGGCGGGAAGACGGTTACGTCCACCAAACTACCTACCAGCTTCTTCGCCGCAAAGGCGTGTGGAACCTGGAAACCTTAGTGATCCTGCGGGACGATTGGGAGGACGGCAGCGACTACAACTGGCTGTTATGGGGGATGCCGCCGGAACAGGTATTGGTTTCCCCGGAACACACCCAAGCCTTGGCCGCAGACTGGAACGGCGTCACCCCGCAGCCCCTTACCGAAGACACCTATCTGCTGGGAGAAGGGCTTGAGATTTCCTTTTCCGATTCTCCCACCGGCTGGGACGCAGCCATCCATTGGAACGAAACCTCACTGCTGCTCACCGGATCCAAACAGTCCGCCACCCAACAGGAGTGGGATGTTCTTCTGTTGACCGGCACGGTGTACGGGGAATATGAGGAAATGGGGGAGGTGCTGGTGCTCACCAAACCCTGGCAGATCGAGAGTCCGGCGTGGTCCATTCCGGTGTACCGCACTCAAGGCAGTTTACATTGGTGGGAGCAGGGATTGGGATACCTGGAATCCGGGTAACAGCACCGGCTACCGTCAAGACGGTGGCAGCAATTTCCCCAAACAGCAAACAAAAAAACCGGCCTGCTTTCTTCCAGCAAGACCGGTTTCTTTGATTGATGCAATTATTCCACCCAGGTTACGGTACCTTCCGCTCTGGGTTTTGCCTGAGGTGCGGTTTCAAAGTACCCCAAAGCCGCCATGCCGCCTACCTGATGGTCTTCCGGGACGCCCAATTTTTGGAGCATTTCCCGAATGGCGGGACGGTCACAGATATCTTTGAGCTGATTGATCCAAACCGAGCCCACTTCCATGCTCCAGGCAGCCAGAAAGATATTTTCCAGAGCGCAGGCGCAGTCCGCCATACCGTTGTGATTGTCTTTGGGTGCGCTGACCAAGATCAAGGCGGCGGGACGGTAGAAGCAATATTCTTCCCCCATATTCAGCTCTTTGGCAATGGCTTTGGCCAGAGATTGGATCTTTTCCTGATTTTGCAGCACGGTAAAATGCCAGGTTTGGCGGTTCATGGCGCTGGGGGCATATTGTCCGGCCAGCACAATTTCTTCCAACACCGGCTTAGGAATGGGTTTGTCCAAAAAGCTGCGAATGCTGCGGCGATGTAAAATGGTTTCCATGGTAGCGTTCATTTTAAATTCCCTCCTTGGAGCGGTTACAACTTACCGTGGATCTGCTTGAGCTGTTCGACGCACTTTTGCTGTTCTTCCGGAGTGGCCGGGCGCAGGTTCCGCTTTCCACAGCGGGGACAAGCTGCCACGTCTCCGTACCGTTCAAACACAAAGCCGCAATCCGGCTCTTGGCAGGTATAAAAATGTCTTGCCATATGGTTGGCCTCTCCTTTTGACGGAAGTTTCCGATTACAGCACCAGTATACCACATTTCTCCTTGGGTTTCAATGGGCAAATTGGTAAAAATTGGAATTTATTTCGGCTTTTGGGAGAAAAATCAACGTTAATTATGGGAAATAGACACATTGTTCACTTTCTAAGCAGTAGGCGCCCAGGGAAAAACCATGGGAAATCCCACAATCAATGGCAACCCGTCCATTGCCCCGCCAGATCCGCCCGGCACAGTTTGGGTCGATGACGGCGGTGGGAGTGTGGCCGGACAGGAGGACAAAGTCCGGGGAAAGGGGGGTAGTATAGTCATCTCGTTGGATCAGCAACTGACGAAGGGTGTAGGACTCCGGGGGACGGTTTGGAGCAAAATCTCCCAGTCCGGCATGGACCATCCAATAAAGAGTGCCCCCCACCCGGACTTGATGCCACAGTTTACACCGGGTAAAATACTCCAGCATGGTTTGGCGCTGATCCGGAGCGGCCCGGCGGTAGCTGTCCAGAGTAGTTTGTCCGCCTCGCTTCCGCCAAAAGTAATACTGGGCCAGTTCCTGCTGAGTGCCGGTGGGCAGGCGGTTTTGGGCAATGGTCTCCCCAAACCGGTCCAGCACCTGCCAGGCCAGCAGGTCGTGGTTGCCCAGCAAAGGCACCACATTTTCCCGGGCGGCCAAATCCAGCACCACCTTCATGGGTTCCGGTCCCCGATCCACTGCATCCCCCAAAAAATAGAGGGTATCCCGGGAAGAAAAACGAATTTTTTCCAGCAGGGCCTGATATTCTTCATAACAGCCATGGATGTCGCTGATGGCCCAGTGCATGACCCTCTCCCCTTTTGAAAAAATTACAGCAGTTCTTCAAAGGAGCGGATGGACAGATCCGCCAACGCCTTAGTTTGGGGCCACTGGCTTTGGTTGGCGGGATCGTACACCGCCACCGCCAAACAATCGGCGGCCTTGGCCCCCTGGATGCCCTGGGTGATGTCCTCGAACACGGCGCACTGCTGGGGCGGCACCTGAATCCGTTTGGCCGCTTCCAGGTAGATGTCCGGGAAGCCTTTGCCCCGTGGCACCTGGTTGACGGTGACAATGGTGTCGAAAAGATCCAGCACCCCGCCCCGCTGCAAAGCGGGCTGGTATAGTTCCGGATAACTGGCGGTGACCACTGCCAGGGGCTTGCCCTGCTGTTTCAGCTCTTCCAGATATTTCTTGGCACCGGGTTTCAGCGAAAGGTGGTGGGCATACTGCTCCACCGCCATTTGGTGCCACTCCTCCATAATCTCCTCGGGAGTCTGGGAAAAGCCAAACCGGGCGATGGTGTACTCCGCCGCCCGGCGAAAGCCCATGGGGGCAATGGCCTGGGCGTAGTCCTCCGGCACCGGAATGTTCCGGCGGGTGAGAAAGTCCACATCGATCTGCTCCCACACCCCCATGGAATCCAGCAGGGTGCCGTCCAGGTCAAAGAGATACCCTGCCTGCTGTTCCAGCCGCTTCATCGTCCCCATCCTTCCGGCAGCATTGCGTCCAGTTCCCGGGCCGCCTGACAAATATCCGGCTGGGCCAAAATAGCGCTGACCACTGCCACCCCGTCAATGTCGCAATTCACAAACTGAGGGATGGTGCGCCGGTTGATGCCGCCGATAATCACCATGGGAATTTCCACTGCCTGGGTGATGGCGTTGAGTTCCTCCATGGAGGTGATGTCGGCGTCCTCCTTGGTGCCGGTGGGGAACATAGCCCCCACTCCCAAATAGTCCGCCCCGTCCTGCTGGGCTTTGACCGCTTCCGCCACGGTGCCGGCGCTAACTCCCAGAATCTTATCCGGGCCCAAAATCTTCCGCACCACTGCGGCAGGCAGGTCGGACTGGCCGATGTGCACCCCGGCGGCATCCACCGCCAGGGCAATGTCCACCCGGTCGTTGATAATCAGCGGGACGCCGTGGGCATCGCAGATAGCTTTTACCTGTAGGGCGGTTTGGTAAAATTCAAGGCTGGAGCAGTCCTTTTCCCGGAGCTGCACCAGGGTTACTCCCCCCTGAATCGCCTGCTCTACCCCTTCTTCCAGGGTGGGGGAGCTCATAAGATCCCGGTCGGTGACCAGGTAGAGGCGGTAGGATACTTCAGGTTTCATCGGCTTTCCCCCGTTCCAGATAATCCGTTTCGGTGAGTTGAGACAGGGCGTCGATGATTCCCATGTGGAAATGGCCGGTACCCACTTCCCCGTACTGGGCAAAGGACAGTTCCCCTGCCAGGCTCATGGAAAGGATGGCCCCTGCCGCCGCCACAAAGTAGTCGGAATTGGCCCCGCAGAAGGCCCCGGTCAAACCGCTGGTCATGCAGCCGGTGCCGGTGACTTTGCTGAGCATGGGATGGCCGTTGAAAAGCTTCACCAGCCGGGTACCGTCGGTGATCACATCCACCGCCCCGGTGATAGCGGCCACACAGCCGTACTTTTTCGCCACGGTTTTGGCCACCGCAACGGGGTCGTTGGAAGCGTCGGCTTCGGCGGTGTCCACCCCTTTGGTGGCTACTTGAAGTCCCGCCAAAAAGCTGACTTCGGACAGATTGCCCCGGATCACGGCGGGGGTCACCTGTTCCAAAAAGGCCTTGGCGGTATCGTTGCGAAGCTGGCTGGCCCCTGCTCCCACCGGGTCAAACACCACCGGGATACCCAGTTCATTGGCCCGTTTACCGGAAGCGATCATACTTTGGATGGTGCGCTGATTTAAGGTGCCCATATTCACCACCAGGGCTTGGGAGATGGCGGTGATGTCGGCGCATTCGGCGATGTCGTCGCTCATAATGGGGCTGGCGCCGATGGCCAGCACGGCATTGGCGCAGTCATTGACGGTGACGTAGTTGGTGATGTGGTGCACCAACGGCACTTTGTCCCGCACCGCCTGGGCGGCTTGGGCAATGGAAGTTAAAATATCCATGAGAATTTCCTTTCGTGATGATGATAACCCTTCTTAGGAAAAAGGAGAACCTTGGGTGGGGTTCTCCTTCTTGCTGTTATTTTTCGGTGCAGAACTCCACCTTTTTGCCTTCCAAAATCAGGTTGGTGGTGCGCACAGCGCACATCTTGCCGCACATGGAGCAGGTGTGCCGGTCGGCGGGAGGGGTGGATTCAAAGTAGGCTCTGGCCTTATCCGGGTCCACGGCGTACTTGAACATTTCATCCCAGTCCACCTTATGCCGGGCCCGGGCCATTTTATTGTCAATGTCGGTGGCGCCGGGGATGCCCTTAGCGATGTCCGCTGCATGGGCGGCGATCTTGCTGGCAATGATGCCTTCCTTCACGTCATTCACGTCCGGCAAACGCAGGTGCTCCGCCGGGGTGACGTAGCAGAGGAAGTCCGCCCCGTTGGCTGCGGCAATGGCCCCGCCGATGGCGGAGGTGATGTGGTCGTAGCCGGGGAAAATGTCGGTGACCAGAGGG
Source organism: Oscillospiraceae bacterium (assembly GCA_019416775.1). Classification (GTDB taxonomy): domain Bacteria; phylum Bacillota; class Clostridia; order Oscillospirales; family Ruminococcaceae; genus Egerieicola. The sequence continues at coordinate 15,439 of DXWR01000166.1, forward strand.
CCCAGCACATAGAAGGGAGCGTTGTGGCAGATCCGCTTTTCCATCACCATATTGGCGGCGATTTCGTTCATGGCCATGTGGCCGGGACCTTCCACCATCACCTGGACGTTGTGTTCCCAAGCCCGCTTGGTGAGCTGGCCCAGTTCAATCAACTCGGAGATCTGGCCGCCGTCGGAAGCATCTTCCAGGCAGCCGGGACGCATGGCGTCGCCCAGGGAGATGGTCACGTCATACTTGGCCAGGATTTCGCAGACGTCGTCGTAGTACTCATAGAAGGGGTTTTCGTTGCCGGTCATTTCCATCCAGGCAAACAGCAGGCTGCCGCCCCGGGACACGATGTTCATGGTCCGTTTTTCCCGCTTGAAGGATTCGATCACCCGCTTGGTGATGCCGGCGTGGATGGTGACAAAGTCCACACCCTGAGCGGCATGGGCTTCCACCACCTTCAAAAAGTCCTGGGCGGAAATCTCCAGCAGATCCTTTTCCAGATAGCCAATGGCGTCGTACATGGGCACGGTGCCGATCATGGCGGGGCTCATTTCGATGAGTTCGCCCCGGAACTTATTGGTCTTGCCGTAGTTGGACAGGTCCATAATGGCTTCCGCCCCATACTTCAGGGACAGGCGAACCTTTTCCATCTCCCGCTCATAGTCCACGCTGTCCCCGGAGATGCCCAGGTTCACGTTGATCTTGGTTTTTAAGCCCTGACCGATGCCTTCCGGGCTGAGGGAGGTGTGGTTGATGTTGGCGGGAATGACCACGCTGCCCTGGGCCACCCGCTGACGGATGACTTCGGGATCCAGATGTTCCTTTTCGGCCACAATTTCCATCTGTTTGGTGATGATGCCCTGCTTTGCGGCATCCATTTGGGTGCGATAGCTCATAATCTGTCTCCTTTATTTTTTACTTAGATTAGGTGTCCCAACGATAGTACGGGTGCATATGG
>DXWR01000167.1 GCA_019416775.1 Oscillospiraceae bacterium
CTAGGATACCGGGAACTTAAAATACCGGATCCTAGACGTTTGAATCACAATGAAAATTTACTCGTCTTTTTTCTTAGTGTCTGCCTTCTTGGCATCTTGCATTTTCTCTTCCTGAGGAAGCACCCGGACAACCGCCTGCTCCAAGCGATGACTATGAATCAGCTCCGCCCGAATCTGAAGGCCGTCAGTACGAATCGTAAAGCGGCTGCCGTCTTCCGGGATTGAGCCATAGCGGTCAAACACATAGCCGCCAAATGTTTCATATTCCTCTTCCGGCAATTCTACCCCCAAAGCCTGATTCACATCTTCAATGGAAGCTTCCCCGCTGATGAGCCAACGTCCTCCTTCCCCACGACGGATCGCAGGGATTTCCGGCTCTTCATCGCTGTCGGTTAAATCACCCACAAGCTGTTCCAGCAGGTCGTTCATGGTCACAATACCGTCCATGCCGCCGTATTCATCCAGCACCACAGCAAAGTGGCAGCGAGATTGCTGCATCCGGCGGAACAATACATCTGCCTTTAAACTGGCAGGCACGAAATAGGCGGGGCGAAGCGCTTCCTTCAGCACCGACTCCTTGGTGCGGTCCTTCATCCGATAATAATCCTTGACGTTCAGGACGCCCAAGACCTGATCGGCACAGTCGCCGCAAACCGGATAAATGGAATGACGAGTGGCGTGAAAGATCTCTTCCCACTCTTCCAAGGAATCCTCCGTCCAGAGAATGTCCACCTTGGTGCGGTGGGTAAGAAATTCGCCAACCGAAATATCGTCGAACTCAAAGACATTTTGAATGATGTCGCTTTTTTCCGATTGGATTACACCTTTCTTTTGACCGGCGTCCACCATGGTGCGGATTTCTTCTTCGGTGATTTCATCGTCAGTGGCATTGGGGTTCTGTCCAAGCAGCCGCAGCAAACCGTTGGTAGAAATGGTCAAGATCCAAACAATAGGAGTAAACAGCACCTGAACAAACCGCAGCATTCCTGCCATTGCCCGGGAAAGTTTTTCCGGATTATTCATGGCCAGACGTTTGGGCACCAATTCTCCCAGCACCAAGGTAAAATAGGAGAGGATGATGGTAATGACCACCACAGCGATGGTATTCAGGGTGTCGGCCGGGATGGGTACATTCATTCCTACCAACCAATCCACCAGGGGATCGGAAAAGTTATCTGCCGCAAAAGCGCTTCCCAAGAAGCCGGACAGAGTAATGGCTACCTGAATGGTGGCCAAAAAGCGGGCGGGTTCTTTTAAGAACTTCAACAGTTTTGCGGCTTTCTTATCTCCGTCCTCCGACTGCTGTTCTATATGGATTTCATTTAAAGAAATCACCGCAATTTCTGCACAGGCAAAAATGGCATTTAAACCAATTAAAATGATCTGCAAAATGAAAGGTCCAAGTATGTCCAATGTCTCTTCCTCCAAATATTAATTCTGATTTTTCCTTTCTTTTCATGGTATGATTTCTCACCGGTTCATCCGGCGAAGTAAACGTAGTCTACTGTCCCAAATAAAAAACAAAACAAGGCACTCCCATGCAGCGACCTGTGCATAGAGTCCTTGTCGAATACCAAAATCATTGCGTTTATTGGGACAGTGACTGTCATCGTCCATAGAGGGCAATTCGTTCCTTTCCAAGCCTTTGTTTTCGGCTAACCAGAATTATTATACTCAATCCGGTCTTGTCTGTCAAGAAAAACCGCTTCCGGCTGAAGGTTCCAGCCAAAACGCCCCTTCCCACAATTGGTTAGAGGCGTTTGAAAAAGATTATTTGACATTTTCACGAAAAGGCTTCTCTTCCTGATCGCAGTGGGACAGATACCAGGCCACTCGAGTGAAGAATACACTATTACTGGGATGCTCTTCAAACAGAGAGCGAAACAGCTCGTCCTGGCTGTAATTGTAGATGCGGTTGATGGCGCGGCGCAGCCGTTGTTCCACTGCCGTTACCGTCAGATGATTTCGCTGAGCCAGACGAGGATAAATATACTTGGTGATGTGCATCATCCAATGCGGATTTTCCATCGTTAACAAAATCGTCTGCTCCATCATGCTGCGATTAGGCTGACGCCGGGTCACCTGCCAACGATCCAGCAATTCCATCACACTTAAATGGGTGGTCTCGGTGGGTTTTCTCCCGTAAAACAGGCACTGAATCATCCCCAGCACACCGTCCATATCCACCGGCAAAGTCATCCTGGCGTCCGGTTTTCGTATATCCTGCTCCGAAGTATCGGTGAAAATGGCGTGGGTCTCCAAATGCAGCACCTTACAGCGAAGCAGATGACAGTACTCCACTTCTTTCTCATAGGTGCGCCCGGTGTTGGTCTGAAAAATCAGCAAAGAAGCCCGCAGCTGAAAAATCCGGTGGGCAAGAGTCAGAAAATTCAGTTCTTCCTGTATTACACAGTACCCTGCCGACGTCAATTTATGAGCTAAACGTTGTTCTAAACCGGGATCCACACAGGACAACAAAACAGTAATGGGCTGGCCGTTTTTGATCACTGCCGTTTGATGTTCCATGCTCTGTTTCCTCCTTTCCTACTATTTTCTTTTTTTATTCTAACAATTGCATTTAGCAGCGTCAACTAAATCTTTGTCAAATCGACAAAAATCGGTCGTCGTTTTTGGAACTTCCCTCCAACGACGACCAATTGTCCTTATTTCATGATTGCTGAAGATATTCTTCCAGACAGATTCCCTGAGAATAAATCTCGGCCGCAGCCTGCCGGCCCACATAACGATAATGCCAAGGCTCGTAGGTAATGCCGGTGATGTCACTTTTTCCCTGAGGATAACGAAGGATAAAGCCATATTTCCAGCTGTTGGCCAAAAGCCATTGCTGGGTCAGGGTATCTTCCTGGTCCTCTTCTAACACCTGCTGGTTGGCGTCCACGATATCCACCGCTA
>DXWR01000168.1 GCA_019416775.1 Oscillospiraceae bacterium
GTGCGGGACTTTGCCCAGGTGCTGGGGGACGGTACCTTGACCCCGGAATTGGTGGACATCGCTCTGAACCGGCTGGAAATTGACCAGCTTGGGCTGGACAGCCTGGACCGAAGGATGCTCACCACCATCATTCAATTTTACGGCGGCGGTCCGGTGGGGCTGGATACTTTGGCTTCTGCCATGGGGGAGGAAGCGGTGACTCTGGAAGATGTTTGCGAGCCTTATCTCATGCAGCTTGGCTTCCTCAATCGCACCCCCCGAGGCCGCTGCGCCACCAAAGCTGCCTATGAACACCTGCATTTGCGGCAGCCCGGGCAGCAGACCTTTTAAAATCGAGAAAGGAATCCAAATTACTATGCGCATTTCTTCGAACTGGCAGGATTACCGCCTGCTGGACTGTTCCGGCGGGGAACGGCTGGAGGCATGGGGGAAAACGGTGCTGGTGCGCCCGGACCCTCAGATTCTTTGGAACACGCCCAAAAAGCATCCCGGTTGGAAGCATCCCGACGCCCATTATCACCGCAGTCAAAAAGGCGGGGGAAGTTGGGAATATTTGACGGAACTGCCCTCCAGCTGGAACATTCAATACGGCGGGTTGACCTTCCGCATTCAGCCCACCGGCTTTAAGCACACCGGCCTTTTCCCGGAACAGGCAGTGAACTGGGACTTTATGGCTCAGCGTATTGCGCAGGCTCATCGGCCGGTGAAGGTGTTGAACCTCTTCGCTTATACCGGGGGAGCTACGCTGGCCTGTGCCCAGGCCGGTGCGGCAGTGACCCATGTGGACGCCAGCAAGGGCATGGTTCATTGGGCTAGGGAAAACGCCAAGTTATCTGGGCTGGAGGAGAAGCTCATTCGCTGGCTGGTGGATGACTGCGAAAAATTTGTGGAGCGGGAGATTCGTCGCGGCAATCAGTACGACGGCATTGTTATGGACCCGCCCAGCTACGGCCGGGGACCCGGCGGAGAGATCTGGAAGCTGGAGGAAAAGATCTACCATTTGGTGGAGCGCTGCGGATTGCTGCTTCGAGAAGACGCCTTGTTTTTCCTGCTCAACTCCTACACCACCGGCCTTTCTCCTTCCGTAATGGCGTATTTGTTGGGAAGTGTGATCCGGCCCAGACTGGGCGGCAGTGTTTCTGCGGACGAAATCGGTTTGCCGGTGGAACAGAGCGGACTGGTTCTGCCCTGCGGCTCCACTGCCATCTGGCAGAAAGATTAAATTTTAGTTGGAAACAGAGGTTTTGCTTTGAATCATTTAATTTCTCTTTCCGATGTGGTGTTTGAATATCCCAGGGAGGAAGCGGCCCCCCTTCGTGTGCTGAACCACCTGGATCTTACCGTAGAGCAAGGGGAATTTCTGGCCATTTTAGGGCAGAACGGCTCTGGAAAATCCACCTTAGCCAAATTGCTCAACGCCATTTTGATCCCCACCGGGGGTGTCTGCACGGTGTGCGGGTTTGATACAGCTCAGGAAGAAAACCTGTATGAGATCCGCAGCCGGGTGGGGATGGTGTTCCAAAACCCGGACAACCAGCTGGTTGCCAACGTAGTGGAGGAAGATGTGGCCTTTGCATTGGAAAATATGGGGGTGGACCCCAAAGAAATCCGCAGCCGGGTGGACCAGGCCCTCAAGCAGGTGGAGATGTACGATTTTCGCCAGCATGCCCCTCATCAGCTTTCCGGTGGACAAAAGCAGCGGATTGCCATTGCCGGCGTGTTGGCCATGGAGCCGGAGTGCATTGTGCTGGATGAACCCACCGCCATGTTGGACCCGCGGGGCCGGCGGGAAGTGTTAAACACCGTCCGCCAGCTCAATCAAGAAAAAGGCACCACTGTGGTGCTGATTACCCACTATATGGACGAAGCTTGTCAGGCCGACCGGGTGGTGGTGATGGACCAGGGACAGATTGCCTTAAACGGCACTCCGAAAGAGGTATTCAGCCAGGTCAACACCATTCGCAGCCTGGGCTTAGACCTTCCCCAGGTGACCGAACTTTGCTGGCGGCTGCGCCAGGCTGGAGTGTCTCTCCCGGAAGGGATCCTCACCGAACCGGAATGCTTGGACGCTCTCTGCAAGTTGTTGGGAGGTGGGGTAAAGTGATTGAATTAAAAGATGTCAGCTACGTTTATTCTCCCAAAACCCCCTTTGAAAAAACGGCGTTGGATCACATCAACCTCACCATCGGGGAAGGGGAGTTCATCGGTGTCATCGGTCACACCGGCTCCGGGAAATCCACCCTGATCCAACACCTGAACGGCTTGTTGCGCCCTACCCAAGGCCAGGTTTTGTTCAACGGAACCGACATTTGGGCCGACAAAAAGAATCTCCGTCAGGTGCGGTTTCAGGTGGGATTGGTGTTCCAGTATCCGGAATACCAGCTCTTTGAGGAAACGGTAGGCAAGGACATTGCCTTTGGTCCTACCAACATGGGCCTTTCCCAGGAAGAAATTCAGCGCCGGGTGCAGCGGGCCATGGAAATGGTGGAGCTTCCCACTTCCTATTTGGATCACAGCCCCTTTGACCTGTCCGGCGGACAGAAACGCCGGGTGGCCATTGCCGGCGTCATCGCCATGGAGCCCAAGGTGTTGATTTTGGATGAACCTACCGCCGGGTTGGACCCCCGGGGCCGGGATCTGATTTTGCAGATGATTGCCCATTACCGCAAGGCTACCGGCTCGACGGTGCTGCTGGTCAGCCACAGTATGGAGGACGTGGCCCGCTACTGCGAAAAGGTGCTGGTGATGAATCAGTCTAAGGTTTTTGCCTTCGATACCGTGGAGCAGGTCTTTTCCCGCTGGCAGGAATTGGAGGCCATGGGGCTGGACGTGCCGCAGATCACCCTGCTGTTCCAACACCTGGAGCAAAAAGGATATCATATCAGCCGGCACAAGATCTATACGGTGCCTTACGGAGCCCAAAAACTGCTGGAATATCTCAACTGGCCCACCGGGGAGGGAACTGCCGATGCTGAATAACTTTACCTTGGGCCAATTTTTTCCCGGGCAATCGGTGATTCACCGCCTGGACCCCAGAAGCAAGCTGGTTTGCACTGTGCTCTACCTGGTATTGCTGTTTGTGGTGAATACTTGGATCGGCTTTGCCGTCTGCGCCGTGTATATGGTGGTAGTGATTGCCGTGTCCAAGATCCCGGTGAGCAACGTGCTTCGGGGGATCAAGCCCATTCTACCCATTATGGCCATTACAGCTCTGCTCAACCTGTTTTTCATCGACGGCACCCGAATCTTGGATTGGGGAATTCTTCACATATCTTGGGAAGGAATTGTCTTTGCCATTAAGATGATCATCCGTTTGGCTATCTTGATCGTAGGCACCTCCATGCTCACCTATACCACCTCTCCCATTGCCCTCACCGACGGTATGGAAAAGGGACTGCGCCCCTTGCAGAAGATTCATCTGCCGGTGCATGAGGTAACCATGATGATGTCCATCGCTTTGCGGTTTATTCCCACTTTGGTGGAGGAGACGGACAAAATCATGTCTGCCCAAAAAGCCCGTGGGGCAGATTTTGAATCCGGCGGGTTGATTCATCGGGCCAAAGCACTGGTGCCCATCCTCATTCCCCTGTTTATCTCGGCCTTCCGACGGGCGGAAGAGCTGGCGCTGGCTATGGAATGCCGGTGCTACCGAGGCGGGGAAGGGCGCACTCGTTTGCGGCAGCTTCGCTATGGTTGGCAGGATGGCATTGCTTACCTTTCGATGGTGTTGCTGTTTGCTCTTTGTGTTGTGTTGAATTTTGTGTTGCCCAATATTTGATAACTTCAAAAAGGAGAAAGCTATGCGAAAACTCCTGGTGGAGCTTGCTTATAACGGCGACGGCTTTCACGGCTGGCAATTTCAGAAAAACGCCTGTTCGGTGGCGCAGACGGTGCAGGATGGGCTGGAAGCAGTGCTGAAAAGCCGCGTTCCGGTTACCGGCTGCTCCCGCACCGACGCCGGAGTCCACGCCAATCAGTTTTATTTTCATACCGTGACCCAAGCCACCATTCCTTGTGAGAAGCTGGTATATGCCTTAAATGCCGTATTGCCGGACACCATTGCGGTCAAGAGCTGCCGTGAGGTGGAGGAGTCCTTCCACGCCCGGTATTCGGTGCAGTGGAAGCGGTATCTGTACCGGATCCACAACCATCCGGTGAAGGACCCCTTTGCCCAAGGCCTTTGCCTGCGTTATCCCAGACGATTAGATGAACAGCTGCTCAACCAGGCAGCCCAGGATTTTGTAGGCACTCATGATTTTTCTGCTTTCTGCGCCGCAGGAGGGAAGGAGATGGAGTCCAACGTCCGCACCATCTATTCCGCTTGTGTGACCCGGCAGGGAGATCAGGTATACTTTGCCGTGGAGGGAAATGGCTTTTTGTACAATATGGTGCGGATCATGGTGGGGACTCTGCTGGAAATCAGCGAGAGAACCATTGCGCCGGATTCTATTCCGGAGATTATAGCCAGCCTGGACCGCAGCCGCGCCGGACGAACAGCACCGGCCCAGGGATTATATTTAGACCATGTGGAATACGGAGGGGGACTGCCGGGTGAAACTGAAAAAAACAAATAAGGATCTGCAGCATGCCGCTCCAGTTTCTCAGCGCCGGAAGCTGAAAAAATCCACTTCGGTGTCGCTGCAACAGCAACTGGATCTGCCGGATCAAAAGGATTCTTTGGCGGTGCTGAAGATCAAAAAAGAACTTCGCCGCCGGACGTTGATTGTCCGCTTTGCCATTGCCATTTTGGTGTTTTTGATTTTAATGGCGGTGTTCTTTTTGGTCCGGGCCATTGTGCAGAATTCTGCTTCCAATCAACGGCCGCTGAGCTTTCCCATCAGCACCCAGGACGACGCTCCGCTGGACATTCACGTTTGCGGTGATTGGATCGTCCTCACTGATTCCGGAGACGCTACCTTCTATTCTCAGGACGCCTCCCGCTATACCACTTTGCAGCACGGCTGCTCTCGTCCCGTTTCGGTAAGCGCCGGGGACAAGCTGCTCACCTACGATCAGGGCGGGGTTACGGTGAAGTTGGACGACTCCGGCGGAAATATCCGCACCGTCACCGCTGACAACACCATTCTCTTTTGCGCCGTGGAGGACGGAGGGGCTTTTGCCGTTGTCACCACGGAAAGCCGCTATCGAGGCAGTCTCTCCCTCTATAACCGGGGCGGAAGTGAAATTTACAAATGGTCTTCGGCGGAAAATTACATCATGGCTGCCGCCTTTGTCAACAGCGGCGAACTGATTGTGGCGACTGTCAATGTGGAAAACGCCGACTATGTTACCCAGATTTACCGTCTGCGCACCGACCGGGATCAGGAAGAATACCTGACCAGCTTAAACGGGGTGCTGCCTTTGTCTTTGACGGTGAAAAACGGCAACATCCAGTTAGTCGCCCAACAGGGGGTATATACGATGGACAGCCAGGGAACCCTGTTAAACACCTATTCTTTCAGCGGTTCTTTATGCGCTTTGGGCGGATTGGAAGAAGGCCATCTGCTGGTGGCCACGAAAGATGCCACCGATCCCAACGCATCTCATCTGGCTGTGCTGGATAGTTCCGGAGCTGCCACCGCTCAGATCGACGTAGATCAAGCGGTGTTGGATGTGTACAGCAGTGATGACGGGCTGGTGTACCTCACCCCGGCCTCCATCGTTTTGACCGATCAGAATTTGACGGTGCAGCATCAATACGACAACGACCGCAGTTACACCCAAGCGGTGCGTCGAGGCAATCTCTGCTATGCCATCGGCACCGATACCTTCCAGCGGCTGGATCCGGAGGAGTGATAGAATGAGTTGGGTTTTTTCTTTAATCTTTGATGGAATCGCATTGCTGATTCTGATTGCAGTCATCATAGGGTATGCCAAAAAGGGGTTTGCCGGAGCTTTGGTTCACCTGGTGGGTTATTTTGTGGCCTGCGCCGGTGCATGGCTTCTTTCCGATTGGCTTTCCCCGATGATTGCAGAGTGGTTCCGCCCCGCTATTGGCCAGCAGGTGGAGCAGTCCATTGCTCAGTGGCAGGCCGGCTCCCCGCAGGAGGTCAGCGGGTTTTTCACCTGGTTGCAGCAGCTGACCGGCCTGGAACTCAGCGCCGGCAACACCGCCCAGGCCATCACCGATGTGATTGTGAATACCGGACTGGCCGCCTTGATTTCCATGATCCTTTGGCTGGTGCTGTTCAGTCTGCTGATGATATTGGTCCGCAGCATTTCCGGCAAATTGCGCCTCATTAACCGCATCCCGGTCATTGGAACCGCCAATGGGTTTTTCGGCGGAGTGCTGGGTGTGCTGATCGGTTTTATTTGGGTTTGGCTTTTTGTGCTTTTGATGCGGTTTGTGGTTCCTGCCATGGGAACCGATGCACAAATCGGCTTGCAGGAAAGCTTAATCTGTGGTAATATAATCTACTGGACGCAGTGGTAACAATACCCTTTGGAGGAAGTTTCAAATGAATGTTCCCAATACACTTACTGTCATCCGATTGATTTTGATCCCGGTTTTTGTAATTTCGATGTTTGCGCCGTTACCTTTGCAGTGGTGCTGGCTGCCTTTGGCGATTATTGTTCTCAGCGGGATCACCGATGTGGCGGATGGATATATTGCCCGACACTTTAATCAGATCACTCAGCTGGGCAAGATCCTGGACCCGTTGGCGGATAAGCTTTCTTTGCTGGCGCTGAGTATCTGCATTGCGGTGAAGTTTTCTCCGTTTTGGATCATTGCCATTGTGGTGATTGTCAAGGAGATCCTGCAGATCCTTGGGGGCGGGTATCTGATGAAAAAGAAGATCAAGATCCCCTCTTCCCGGTGGTTTGGCAAAGCCTGTACTGCCGTTACCTATTGCTGCTATATCATCCTGCTGGGTTTGCCGATTTTCCAGCTGCTCGCACCTGCTTGGATGCTGTGGACCATGGTGATTGTGATTTTGGCGCTGATGCTGTTGGCATTCTTTTCCTATCTGCCGGTTTATCTGCGTTTATTGCAGCAAAACAAACCCTTGCAAGAATCCGAGCAAGACAAGCTGTGAATGGGTAAAACCGTCCTCTGCATTTTTGGTGCGAGGGCGGTTTTTTCACAGGAGAAAGTAGGAAAGAGGCTGTTTGCCAGCGCGTCCAAACCGATATGGACGATGCCGATAGGATTTCAGCAAGAGCAGTCAAAAACCGCAACGGTTTTTTGAACAAATCTGAAACTTTTTTTCAACATTTTCCCCAAGCCGTGACACCGGGATTGTTTTCTGGTATAATCATGCTAGTATCCGTCTGTCCACCAAGGGAAAAACTGCAGGCGGAAGCGCAAAAGGAGATCGTATATGCTTTGTTCCAGATGTAAAAAACGAATTGCGATGATTTTCCTCTCCAAAATGGAAAACGGCAAGCCGGTCAACGAGGGGCTTTGCCTGAAGTGCGCCAAGGAGCTGAACCTTCCTCAGGTCACTGCCATGATGGAACAGATGGGGATCACCGATGATGATATTGACGCTATCAGCGACCAGATGACCGAATTGGCTAACGGGGACTCTTTTGAACCCGGGGGCAATCAAACCATGCCTGCTTTTTTGCAGAACATGATGAATGGTATGGGAGAGATGATGCAGTCCATGAAGCAGCAGGGGGAAAACCTCCCTGCCAATCCTCCTGCACCCAAAACCGGAAATACCGGCAAGCGGGAACGGCGGGATGCCCCCAAGAAGTATAAATTCTTGGACAGCTTCTGCACCAACCTCACCGAACGGGCTAAAAAAGGCCAGTTGGACAACATTGTTGGCCGGGATCGGGAGATTTACCGGGTGGTTCAAATTCTGTCCCGTCGCAGTAAGAATAACCCCTGTCTGATCGGCGAACCCGGCGTGGGTAAAACCGCCATTGCCGAGGGCATTGCCCAGCGGATTGCCGGGGGGAATGTGCCCTTCCGGTTGCAGGACAAGCAGCTCTATCTATTGGATATGACCAGTCTAGTAGCCGGCACCCAGTTCCGAGGCCAGTTTGAAAGCCGGGTCAAGGGGCTGCTGGATGACATCAAAAAGGCGGGGAACGTGATCCTCTTTATCGATGAGATCCACACCATTGTGGGCACCGGAGACAGCGAGGGCAGCATGAGCGCCGCCAATATCCTCAAACCTGCTTTGAGCCGGGGAGAAGTGCAGGTCATCGGTGCCACCACCTTCAATGAGTACCGCAAGCACATCGAAAAGGACTCCGCCTTGGAGCGCCGGTTCCAGCCGGTGACAGTCAATGAGCCCACCCTCAGCGAAACGGTGCAGGTGCTCAAGGGCATCCGCCGGTACTACGAACAGTTCCATCGGGTGAAAGTCAGCGATTATATTATCGATCTGGCGGTGAAGCTCAGCGAGCGGTATATCAACGACCGGTTCCTGCCGGATAAAGCCATCGACTTGCTGGATGAAGCTTGTTCCTGCCGCAGCCTAAGGGCGCCGGAACTCACCGAGTATGAAAAGCTCAACAAGTCCTTGAAGGAACTCACCGACCGGGAATCCGAACTGGAAGGGGAGGAAGTACTGGACTACGAAAAGATTGCCCAGACCAAATCTGAGATCCTTTCCTGCCGGGAAAAGCTGAAGGAGCTGGAGCCGAAAGTGGCCAATATTCCGGTGGAGGTGGACGACGTTGCCCGGGTTATCGAGCTTTGGACCGGTGTTCCCGCTTCCAAGATTAAGCAGAATGAATTTGAAAAGATCATCGGTTTAGAAGACCGGCTGAAAAAGCGGGTAGTGGGCCAGGACGAGGCCATTCATGAAGTGGTCAATGCCATTAAGCGCAGCCGCATTCAGCTTTCTCCAGTGAAACGCCCCGCTTCCTTTATCTTTGTGGGCCCCACCGGCGTGGGGAAAACCGAACTGGTAAAATCCTTGGCCAGCGAGCTGTTTGATTCGGTGGACCCCTTGATTCGGCTGGACATGACCGAATATATGGAAAAACACACCGTCAGCAAGCTTATCGGCTCCCCTCCGGGGTATGTGGGCTATGACGAAGCAGGCCAGCTCACCGAAAAGGTGCGTCGTAAACCTTATTCCGTGATTCTGTTTGATGAAATCGAAAAGGCCCATCCGGATGTGATGAACATTTTGCTGCAAATGCTGGATGAAGGACGAATCACCGATTCTCAGGGCCGGACGGTGGACTTTTCCAATACCGTGATCTGCATGACCAGCAATGCCGGTTCCTCCGACAAATCCGGAATTGTGGGCTTTGGCAAATCGGAGAACGATATTTCCAAGGAAAAGGCCATGCGGGGTCTGAAAGAATTTTTGCGGCCGGAATTTTTGGGTCGGGTGGACGAAGTGGTGGTGTTCCACAACCTGGGCCATGAGCAGCTCAAACAGATTGCCGCGCTGAAACTGGATGAAATGAAGCCGTCTTTGTTGGATCGGGGCATTACCTTCCAGTACGACGACGCTGCGTTGGAAAAACTGGCCAAGCTCAGCGATGACGGGGCTTATTCTGCTCGGGATCTGCAAAAGGTCATCCGCAAAGAGGTGGAGGACTCCATCGCATCGCTGCTGATGAGCCGGTATGATAATCCGCCGAAACTGCTGGCCTTGACCTGCATGAATGATCAGATCCAGTTGGTTACCGATTAAAAGAAAGCACAAGGGGCAGGCAGAGATGTCTGCCTTTTTCTTTTATGTGACGCTCATGATCTACATTGAAGTAAAAAACCGGCAAAGTGGCGGCCCTAGGGATTGCCGCCGGTATTTTCGCGTATGTTTTGTGATCGTAAAATATTGGATTCTAACTTGAAAGTTAGGACATCCCCTGTCGATTTATGGTATAATAAAACAGATAGCAGGAAACTGCCGTTACATTTTAACCATCAAGGAGAATACCACCATGATCCAAGCTGTTTTTTTTGATATTGACGGTACCCTCTTAAATTTTAAAGATCATACCGCTCCTCCCTCCACCATACGGGCCCTTCACCGGCTAAAGGAAAAAGGAATTCATATTTTTATCGCCACAGGACGGGCCCCCTTTCAGATTGATCTGGTGCGCCAGCAGCTTCCGGTGAAATTTGACGGATTTGTGATGGTCAATGGGCAGTACTGCCTTTACCAAAATCAAGTGATTCACAGCCATCCCATCCCGCCGGAAGACATTCAAGGAATCCTGCCTTATTTGGACAGCCATCCCGTGTCCTGCGCTTTTGTGGAATTGGACTACGTGTATTTCAATCGGGTTCCGGAAGTGCAGCTTCACCGAATTAAGGAAAGCAAACACACCACCCCTCGTCCGGCAGACGATCCTGCCAAGCGGATCTTTTCCCACACTACCTATCAGCTCTCCCTTTATACCTCGCCGGATCAGGAAGGGGAGGCCATGGCCTGCATCCCCAACTGCCGTTCGGTGCGGTGGACCCCGGTGTTTACCGACATCATCCCCAAAACCGGAGGTAAGGCAGTGGGAATCGGGGCAATGCTGGAGCATTTGAGATTGGATTTCTCCCAGTGCGCTGCGTTTGGAGACGGTGGAAATGACATTGAAATGCTTCGGGCAGCCGGAATTGGTGTGGCCATGGGAGGCAGCGCCAAAGAAGTGACCCGGTCGGCGGATTTTGTCACCCGTGCCTTGGAGGAAGACGGAGTGGAATACGCCTTGGAAAAATTGGGGATTTTGTAATTTTACGGCGGATTGCATTTTTTTCATCGTTGTTGTATACTGTTTTTGGTGATAACTGTGAAACAACAACGTATCGGGGATCTTCACTGTCACACCCAGAAAAGTGACGGCAGTGAGCCCTTGGAAAAGGTAGTACACATTGCAAAACAGGTGGGGATGGACTTTTTGGCTGTTACCGATCACGATTACCTTACCCCTCGCTCTCAGCTGGGTGAATTAGAGCAGCAGTACGGCATCCCCTTGATTCAGGGAGTGGAGCTTTCCTGCTACGACCATCAACGGGGAAGAAGGGTGCATCTGCTTTGCTACGAACCCAAAAATCCTCAGCCCATTGTGGATCAGTGCCGGGCAGTCTGCCAAAAGCGCACCGAAACCGGGGAAGAGATGTTGAAGCTGGTGCAGAAAGAATATCCTATCACCCGAGAGGATGTGATGGAGTACGCCGGTAAAAGCGAAGCCATCTTTAAACAGCACATTATGGCGGCGCTGATGAGCTACGGCATCACCAACCAAATGTTTGGGGATCTGTTCCGGGAGCTGTTTTCCAGCAAAGGTGGCAAAGCCTACATCAAGATCGCCTACCCCGATGTGCGGGACATCCTGCCCTTGGTGCGCCGGGCCCAGGGTATTGCAGTGCTGGCCCATCCCTATGAGTACGACTCCCTGGATCTGCTGGAGGAATTGGGCAGCCAAGGGCTGCTGGACGGGGTGGAGTGCTACCATTCTCGCTGCGCCAAGGAAGGGGAACAGTATCTGCTGGGTCGGGCGGAGCACTATGGCTTGGTGGTCACCGGAGGATCAGATTATCACGGATTCAACGCCAGCCGCATCAGCCCGTTAGGCAACCGGTATACCCCTTGGGAACATTGGTTGCAATTAAAAGAAGGACAAACCCGCCGTTACGGCATAAAATAAAACACCTGCAAAGGAGAAGAGAAGATGGACGTAAAAGAACTAGCGATTGAAAAACATCGGGAGTGGAAGGGAAAGATCGAAGTGATTTCCCGCACCCCCATTAAAACCAAGGAGCAGCTTTCGGTGGCTTACACCCCCGGTGTTGCGGCGCCCTGCCTGGAAATTGCCAAGGACCACAGCAAGGTCTATGACTTTACCCGCCGGGGCAATTTGGTAGCGGTGATTACCGACGGCACCGCGGTGCTGGGATTAGGGGACATCGGCCCGGAAGCCGCCATGCCGGTAATGGAAGGCAAGTGCGCTCTGTTTAAGGAATTTGCCGACGTGGACGCCATCCCCATCTGCGTCAATTCCAAGGACCCGGATGAAATTGTCCGCACCATTGAGCTTATTGGCTTGAGCTTCGGCGGCATCAATCTGGAGGACATTTCCGCACCTCGCTGCTTTGAAATTGAGCAGAAGCTGAAGGAACGCCTTCCTATCCCGGTGTTCCACGACGACCAGCATGGCACCGCCATTATTGTGGGGGCCGCCGTGATCAACTCCGCGAAGCTCATTGGAAAGCCTTTGAGTGAGCTGGAAATTGTCATCAACGGCGCCGGAGCTGCCGGTATTGCCATTGCTAAATTCTTGATGCTGTTGGGGGTGGGGAACATCATTCTCTGCGACCTCCATGGAATTCTTGCTCCCGGCACGGAAGGAATGAACCCGGCGCAAGAGCAGATGGCGCAAGTCACCAACCGGGACCGCCGCACCGGCACCTTGGCAGATGCCATGGTAGGGGCGGATGTGTTTATCGGCGTATCCAAGCCCAATATGGTCACTCCCGCCATGATTCAAAGTATGAATGAAAAACCGGTGGTTTTCGCCATGGCCAATCCGGTGCCGGAAATCATGCCGGAAGAAGCGCTGGCTGCCGGAGCTTACATTGTAGGCACCGGGCGGAGCGATTTCCCCAACCAGATCAACAATGTGCTGGCATTCCCGGGGATTTTTAAGGGCGCGCTGCGGGCCAGAGCTAGGGACATCACCGACGAAATGCAGGTGGGAGCCGCCTACGGCATTGCCGGGATCATTCCCGACGACGAATTGCGCACTGACTACATCCTGCCCGATCCCTTCAATCCAGCCGTGGCCGAAAATGTGGCCAAAGCCGTCGAAAACGCCGTAAAACGGGGAGAATAAAGCCATGGAAGAATATGTAAGCAAAACCTTAGAAGCTTTGCGCCGCAACCGGATGGTGGCGGAGTATGTGGACAGCCGCTGGGACGTGCTCCCGAAAATTTTGGAGTGGATTCCTCAAGGGGCGACTATAGCGTTTGGCGGTTCTGTGACGTTGGAGGAAACCGGTGTGCTAAACGGCATCCGGCAGATGGGCGCCCAAGGGGAATTGGAGGTTTTAGACCGCTTTGCCCCCGGATTGACTTCGGAGGAACTGAAGGATCTGTTTCGCCGGGCCTTTACCAGCGATGTGTTTTTAACCTCTTCCAATGCTGTTACCCAGGACGGCTATCTCTATAATGTGGACGGCCGGGGCAATCGGGTGGCCGCCATGATCTACGGTCCGGACACCGTAATTGTGGTGGCGGGGATCAATAAGATCTGCGAAAACTTGGAAGCCGCCATCCGCCGCAATCAAACTGTCAGCGCTCCCAAAAACGCTGCTCGTCTGCACAAAAACACTCCTTGCGTCCACACTGGGGAATGTATGCACTGCTTGTCCAAAGACCGGATCTGCGCCAGTTTTGTGGTTTTAGGCCCGCAGATGATTCCTAACCGGATTAAAGTGCTTTTGGTGGGGGAATGCTTGGGATATTGAGAGGTGCTTTTTATGCTGTTTTTGTGTTATGAAAATTGTTCTACCTGTAAAAAGGCGGAAAAGTGGCTTTTGGAACAGGGGATTTCTTACACCAAGCGTTCTATCACCCAGCAGCCTCCTACGGAAGAAGAGCTGCTTCTTTGGCAGCAGAAGAGCGGTTTGCCGTTAAAGAAGTTTTTTAATACCAGCGGAAAGCTGTATCGAGAATTGGACTTAAAAGAAAAACTTCCCACCATGCCGGAGGAGGAACAGCGCCGGCTGCTCTCCCAAAACGGGATGTTGGTGAAGCGTCCCATTGGGGTTTCGGAAAACCTGGTTTGCGTGGGCTTTCGTCTGGTGGAATGGGAAGGATTCCAAATGGGAGACTAACCCGGCAACAAATCGTTGATTGCAAAAATGCAGGCAAGGGATCGGTTCCCTGTCTGCATTTTGCTGTTTTGCAAAATGTGCGGCTGCGTATATTTTTCAGATCCGGGAAAAACTAGGATAGACTTTACCCCAAATGCCCGGCAAAATTCAATGCAAAATAAGTGCGATTTTCGCCGAAACCTTGCATCCTTCTGCTTTTTTCCAAAATTTTTCCCAGGGGCTTTTCAAATACACCCTTTTGTGGTATACTTACTGGGAAGTCAAAAACTTCAATCTCAGCAATAAACAACAAAGAGGTGTTATCTTTGCTCACATTAAAACAAGTTACCTGGACCGCCCCCGGCGGCAGTTCGGTTTTGAAGGGGATCGATTTGGTGGTTCCCGACCATAAACTGGTGGTCATCACCGGTCCCAACGGCGGCGGGAAAACCACTCTGGCTAAATTGATCTCCGGTTTGGAAAAGCCGGATTCCGGCCGCATTTATTTGAACGAAACAGACATCACCGACCTGGATGTGACCCAGCGGGCCAGAATGGGCATCAGCTATGCCTTCCAGCAGCCGGTGCGCTTTAAGGGCTTGACAGTGGCCAATTTGTTGGAACTGGCAGCCGGCAAAACCCTCTCTGAGGACGAAGCCTGCGGTTATCTGGTGCAGGTGGGACTCTGTGCCCGGGATTATATCAACCGGGAAGTAAATGCCACCCTCTCCGGCGGCGAAATCAAGCGCATTGAACTAGCGACCGTGCTGGCGCGGCACAGCAAGCTTTCTGTTTTTGATGAGCCGGAAGCGGGAATCGACTTGTGGAGCTTCCACAATCTCATCGGCGTTTTTCAAGCCATGAAGGAATCTCAATCCGGCACTTCGGTGATTATTTCTCACCAGGAGCGGATTTTGGCCATTGCCGACGAGATCGTGGTGATTGCCGACGGTCAGATCACCAAACAGGGCCCTGCTTCGGAGATCCTTCCCCAGCTGTTAGCCCAAGAGTCCGGATGCCCGCAGTGCATGAAGAAAGAAATCGATTTTGGAGGGCAATCCAATGAATGAAATCACCAAGGAACTTTTAAGACAGGTTTCCGACTATCAGGACGGCTACCAAGGCGCCTACAACATTCGGGAAAACGGCGGTTGTGCCGGTCGGAAATCCACCGAACATATTCGTATTGACAGCAAAACCGATGCCCCCGGCCTGGAAATCCACATCCTTCCCGGCACCAAGGGGGAAACGGTGTCTATCCCTGCCTGTGTCACCCAAGGGGGGATCGATGATATCGTTTACAACGACTTTTATGTGGGAGAAGGAGCGGACGTGCTGATTGTGGCCGGCTGCGGCGTGCATCTGGAAACCGGAGAACCTGCCCGTCACAACGGTATCCACCGCTTTTTCCTGGCGAAGAATTCCCATGTGATCTATCAAGAAAAGCACGTAGGCACCGGAAACGGTTTGGGGCAGCGCTCCATTGACCCGGTTACCGAAATTTACCTGGAAGAGGGCTCAGAGCTGGAAATGGACTCCCTCCAGCTGGGCGGTGTAGACCATACCCTGCGGAAGACCTCCGGCGTGGTGGGGAAGGGCGCTACCCTGATTATCCGGGAGCGGATTCTCACCGATGGAGAGCAGCAGGCCAAAACAGAATTTGAGGTGGAGATGAACGGGGAAGATTCCAGCGTCAACCTGATTTCCCGTTCGGTGGCCCGGGGTCACTCCTACCAGGCATATCGTTCCCGAATCGTGGGCAATGCTCCCTGCGCCGGTCACTCGGAATGCGACGCTATTTTGGCGGAAGAAGGCCGGGTAGATGCAGCGCCGGAACTGACCGCTAACCATCAGGAAGCCGCTTTGATCCACGAAGCTGCCATCGGGAAAATTGCCGGAGAACAGATCCTCAAACTCCGCACTTTGGGTTTGACGGAAGAAGAAGCAGAAGCCAAGATCATCGCCGGATTCTTAA
>DXWR01000169.1 GCA_019416775.1 Oscillospiraceae bacterium
GTGCTGCAATATTACGGCCTGGACGCCGACAAAACGGTGATGGCCTCCGACTATCTCCCCACCTCCCCCTCCACCAACCGCTATACCGGTTCCGACGGCCGGGTGTACGGCATTGACCTGGACGCCACCTTCGTGGGCAGCCCCTTTGACGATTCCGGCATGATCTGCGGCCCGGCGGCCATTGTCACCACCGCCAACGGGTTTTTGGCAGATCAGGGAAGTTCCCTGCAGGCGGCGGACCGCACCGGCGCCTCTCCGGACGCGCTATACGCTTTGGTGGAGCAGAACACCCCGGTGGTGGTGTGGGTCACCATCGGCATGACCCCCCGGCAGCCGGCCCAGATGAGCTGGTACACCGAAACCGGGAAGTATGTGGATTGGACCAACAACGACCACTGCGCCGTGCTGGTGGGGTACACCGATTCCGGCGTTTGGATCGCCGATCCCTTGGCGGGGTTGGTGGAGTACAGCAAAACCTCCTTTGAAAGCGTATTTGCGTCCCGGGGAAACCGGTGCGTGGTGCTGCAGTAACACAGCGGTTTGGCGGCGTGGTTCCCGAAACAGGGAAGCGCCGCTTTTTGCCGGGTTGGGCTGGGTGCTTTTCCACCCATCATTTTCACAAAGCACCGGTTGTTTTCCCAGGGGAATTGTGCTATAATTTTGGGAATAGAGTCCGAAGGAGGTGCCCACTTGAAACGAGCTTTGGCCTTGCTGCTGGCAGCGGCGCTGTTTTGTTTGAGCGGGTGCAGCCTGACCCCGGCGTCTATGGAATCCCTGCTGTCCCCCCCGGTGCGCACCGAGGAACAAAGTGAAATTTACCAAGCCCTGCTGGGCAGCGTGAACACCAACATCAGCCTGGTGTATCCCCGCAGCGGGGAGTATACCTCTGCCTTTGTGGTGGAGGACATCGACGGGGACGGGCTGGAGGACGCCTTGGTGTTTTACCGGGACCAAAGCCAAGCCACCTCCACCGGTTCGGTGCGGATGAACTTTTTGGTGCAGCGGCAGGGAAACTGGGTCTCCACCCACGACATCTCCCTGCAAAACGCCACCGAAGTGGAAAAGATGCAGCTGCTCCACCAGGACGGAACCACCTATCTGGTGGTGGGATTCAACCAGTCCAGCACCTCGGAAAAACTGCTGAAGGTGTACACCTATTCCCAGGAGCAGGGCCCTCAGGAGCGGCTCAGCCAAAGCTGCTCCAACTTCACCGTCACCGATCTGGACGGGGACGGAATCCAGGATTTGTTTCTGATTTCCGCCCCGCCGGTGAGCGACAACATGACCCGGGAGGTCACCGGGATTTTGTGGAAGCTGCAAAGCGGGCAGTTTGTGGAGGATTCCACCGTGCGGATGAACTCCCGGGCCATGGAATATTTGAACATCAACCTGGGCTGGGTGGAAAGCGAGGAGATCCCCGCCCTCTACCTGGACAGCCAGATCGGCACCAACAGCGAGGGCACCGAGATCATCCGGTATCAAAACGGCCAGCTGGTGGATCTGATGGTCAGCGCCAATGCCGAGGAGGATCGGGCCGCCGTGACCTACCGTCCCAGCGGGTATTCCTGTCTGGATCTAGATCAAAACGGCTGTTACGAGATCCCCTCCCCCCAGCTGTTCCCCGGGTACACCGATCAGGACAGCACCCAGTCGTTGTTTTACATTGTCTGGTCCAATTACCGGCAGGGGGATTTGGTCCCCACTGCCATTACCTATACCAACTATCTGCTGAATTACCACTTTTACCTGCCGGATCCGTGGGTGGGAGAGGTGAGTGCCTCCTGGGACAGCACCACCAATGAAATCACCTTTTTCCGGTATCAGGATTCCCTGCGGCAGCAGGAGCAGGTGCTGCTGAAGATTCGGGTGTTTACCCGCAGCGACTGGGAAAGCCGCAGCCCCGCCAGCCATTACGTGTACCTGGCCCAAAACGGCCAGTTGGTGTACAGCTACGAGCTGTTTGAAACGGGGAGCGGCCTGGACCTCACCGACCAGGAAGTGCAGCAGCGCTTTGCATTAATGGATAGCTAGACAGAAAGGAGCGATCGCGTGAGACGGATTTTAGTGTGCGAAGACGAAGATTTTATCCGGGATTTTGAGGTGATCAACCTCCAGCGCAGCGGCTATACCGTGGTGGATGTGGCCAGCGGGGAAGAGGCCCTGGAGGTGTTTGAAAAGGAACACGGCAACTTTGACGTGGTGCTGCTGGACATTATGATGCCCGGCATCGACGGCTTTGAGGTGTGCAAGCGCCTGCGGGCCGCCAGCTCCACCATCGGGATCATTATGCTCAGCGCCAAGACCCAGGAGATGGACAAAGTCAGCGGGCTGATGCTGGGGGCGGACGACTACATCACCAAGCCCTTTTCTCCCAGCGAATTGCTGGCCCGGGTGGACGCGGTGTACCGCCGGGTGACCATGGTTACCAGCCAGCAGACCGTCAACCGCAACCTCACCAGCGGTCCCTTCGTCCTTTCCCCCAAAAGCCGGACCCTGACCAAAAACGGGCTGCCGGTGGATCTGACCCAGGTGGAGTTCGAGATCATGGAGCCGTTTTTGAAAAACAAGAAGACCGCCTTGGCCCGGGCGGCGATTTTGGATGAAGTGTGGGGGGACCACTACGACGGCGACATCAAAATCGTGGACGTGAACATCCGCCGGCTGCGGATGAAGGTGGAGGACGAGCCCTCCAGCCCCAAATACATTCAAACGGTGTGGGGATACGGTTATAAGTGGACCGAAAACTGACCCTGCCGCCCCAAAGGAGGAAGGCCCATGGCCTATCAAAGCATTACCAAGCGTTGGCTGTTTAACAGCCTGGGGTTTGTTGTGATCCTTTTGATGGCGGCAGAAGTGGCGATGATCTTTTTTGTGCGGGATTATTATTACAGTTCCGCCCAGCGGATTGTCCAGTCCAGCGCCGATTTCGGCGCCAGCTATATGCAGTCCAGCTACGGGGACAGCCGGGTAAACTTCACCGCCAGCGTGCGGAACATGGTGGAAAATTTTGACGACAAAAATACCATGGAGCTCATGGCCATCGACCACAACGGCCGGGTGGTGGTGTCCTCCTCCGGCTTTGAATCCAGTCTGGAAGCGGCGGAAACCACCATGCCGGACTACGAGGAAGCCATGAATTCCTCCACCCAGCAGGCGGTGTACAACGGCACTTTGGAATCCACCGGGGATCATATCCTGGCCATTACGGTGGTCTGCCCCGACCTGTCCAGCGAGTATTCCGCCATCCGGTATGTGGTGAGCCTGGCCCAGGTGGACCGGGAGGTGCTCAAGCTGATTTTGGCGGGCACCGGGGGGCTGCTGCTGGTGCTGGGGCTGGTGCTGGTGAGCAACTCCTTCTTTATCCGCTCCATCCTTATGCCGGTGCGGGACATCACCGGCGTGGCCAAACAGTTTGCCACCGGCAATATGAACGCCCGGATCCTGAAAAAGACCGACGACGAGATCGGGGAGCTGGGGGAGGTCATCAACAACATGGCCGACCAGATCCAGGAAACGGAGCGGATGAAAAACGAATTCATCTCCTCGGTGTCCCACGAACTGCGCACCCCCCTTACCGCCATCAAGGGCTGGAGTGAAACCATGATGAGCCTGGGAGAAGGGGACACCGAAATGATCCACAAGGGGATGCACGTGATCTCCACCGAAACCCAGCGCCTCAGCGACATGGTGGAGGAACTATTGGACTTTTCCCGGATCCAAAACGGCCGGTTCACCCTGGTGAAAACCAAAATGGACCTGCTGGCGGAGCTGGAGGACGCGGTGCTGATCTACACCCAGCGGGCCAGCCGGGACGGGAAAAATCTGGTGTTTGAAGAGCCGGATTACATGGACATGATCTACGGGGACAAAAACCGGGTCAAGCAGGTGTTTATCAACGTGATCGACAACGCCTTGAAGTATTCCGATCCCGGGGACACCGTCACCGTCACCGCTTCCCAGCAGGAGGACACCATCACCGTGGTGGTGAAGGACACCGGCTGCGGCATTGCGCCGGAGGATCTGCCCCATGTGAAGGAAAAATTCTACAAAGCCAACGCCACTCGCCGGGGTTCCGGCATCGGGCTGGCGGTGGTCAACGAGATTGTCAGCCTTCATGGGGGGACGTTGGATCTGGAAAGCGAATTGGGAAAGGGCACCCAGGTGACCATCACCTTCCCGGTGTACGGCTCAGAAAGCCAGGCCCTTTCCGGCAAAACCAACAGCGAGGAGTAAGAAGATACGCCTATGAGCAAACAACATCAGGACAAGCAGGCAGGCACCTACCGCAGCAAAATCGGCGGGCAGGCGCTGATCGACGGCATTATGATGCGGGGGGTGGAGAAAAGCGCCATGGCCTGCCGGATGCCGGACGGCTCCATTCACCGGGAGGTGTGGGACACCAACCCCCCGGGCAAAAAGAAATCCATCTGGAGAAAGATCCCCATTGTCCGGGGCTGCATCAGCTTTGTCCAGAGCATCCTCTCCGGCTACCGCTGCATGATGAAGAGCGCGGAGCTCACCTCCGATCTGGAAGAGGACGAGGAGGAGGAAACCGGCCGGGTGACCCAGTGGATCTTAGACCACTTCGGGGACAAGCTGATCCACGGCGCCACCGTGGTGGGCACGGTGCTGGGGGTAGTTTTGGCGGTGGTGCTGTTTATGTACCTGCCTTCCCTGGCAGTGATGGGCTTCAACCAACTGGTGGATCTGGGGTACTGGAAAGCCGTGGTGGAAGGCGGGATCAAGATCTTGATTTTGGTGGGCTACCTGGCTTTGGTGGGCCTGATGGGGGAGATCAAAAAGACCTACCGCTATCACGGCGCCGAGCACAAAACCATCTTCTGCCTGGAACACGGCCTGCCTCTGACGGTGGAAAACATCCGGACCCAGCGCCGGTTCCATCCCCGCTGCGGCACCAGCTTTTTGATTTTGACCCTGCTGGTGAGCATTTTGGTGTCCAGCCTGGTAACCTGGGACACCCTGTGGCTGCGGGTGGCGCTGAAAATTTTGGTGCTGCCCCTGATTATGGGGATTTCCTTTGAGCTGATCCAGTTTGCCGGGCGGCACGACAACCTGTTGACCAAAATAATCTCCGCCCCCGGCCTTTGGCTGCAGCGGCTGACGGTGCTGGAGCCGGATGACGGGATGATTGAATGCGCCATTGAGGCCATTACCCCCTGCATTCCGGA
>DXWR01000017.1 GCA_019416775.1 Oscillospiraceae bacterium
GATAGATGCCGGACAGCTCTTCCCCGGTAAAGGACGCAGTCTGCTGCTTGATGTCCGGCAGCAGGGCGGCGGTTTGAGCCAAACTGTTCAGTTCCCGGGGACTGGCGGTGCCGTAAAGCACCCGGGTCAGCAGCCGCTCCAGGTCATACACCCGGTCCAGCAGCCCCCGCAGTTCCTCCAAGGCAATTTGGTTGCCCAGCAGTTCCCCAATGGCGTTCTGCCGCCGGGTGATGGCAGCCACCCCCATCAAGGGCTGTTCCAAGGCCTTGCGCAAAAACCGCTTGCCCATGCCGGTTTTGGTTTTATCCAACACCCAAAGCAGACTTCCCCGCTTTTCCCCAGCCCGCATGGTCTGGGTGATTTCCAGATTCCGCCGGGCGGTGAGGTCGATGTTCATGTATTCATCCTGCCCATACAGGGTGACCCGGCTGAGCCGCTTGGCCCCGTCTTTCTGAGTGCCCTTGACGTACTGCACCAGCCCCGCCAAAGTTTGTTCCAGCAGGGATCCTTCCGGGATTCCCAGCTCATCGCTGGACTCCACCCCAAACTGGCTGCAAATCAAGGGTCCCGGCTGTTCCAGCAGGCAGCCTTCCTTCTCCAGCGAAGAGGCCACGCAGCCCAGCCGGTCCCGGACATAGCTGGAAAGGGCGGGATTCTGCTCCAGATTTTGAGAATAAAGCAGCTCCGAAGGTGTGAACTTGGCCAATTCGCTGATGGCTTCCGCAGCAGGGTCCGAGCAGTTTCGGGACGACGCCATAATCTCCCCGGTGGACACGTCGGCAAAGCAGACTGCCAGCTCCCCTTTGCCCAGCATCAGGGCAGCCAGGTAGTTGTTTTTGGATTCTTCCAGCAGGTCCTCTTCAATCACCGTGCCGGGAGTAATGAGCCGGATCACGTCCCGCTTCACCAGCCCTTTGGCGGTGGCCGGGTCCTCCATCTGCTCGCAGATGGCCACCTTATAGCCTTTGTCAATGAGCCGGCGGATGTAGGTGTTGGCGCTGTGGTAGGGTACCCCGCACATGGGAGCCCGCTGAGGCAGGCCGCATTCCTTGCCGGTGAGGGTCAATTCCAGTTCCTTGGACACCAGTTTGGCGTCCTCAAAAAACATTTCGTAAAAGTCCCCCAGGCGGAAAAACAGGATGTGATCCTTATGTTGTTCTTTGATTTTCATATATTGCTGCATCATCGGGGACAGCTTAGACATAGTATGGCTCCTCTCCGCCCGAGGCGAAAACATTGAATTAGTTTAGTATAGCATTTTTTGCCGAATTTGGCAAGCAAGCCTGACCAGGAAAACGTCTTTTACAATACATTTTCTGCCGCATTTCCCAAACCATTTGTATTTCATGATTCCTTTCCAAACACCCGGCGGTTCAGCCTTTCCTGTTGGGGGAGCGTGAATCGTTTTCTTTTTAAGGATGGCGGACTCCCCCATAGGCCGGCCAGGCAAAGGGGCGCAGTTGGTTGCGGAATCGGGGAAAATATGGTATGCTTAACAAAAAACAAGGGGGAAGAATTGATGCGGCACGTGCTGTTATACGGCCAGTTTCACGACAATTTTGGGGTGGATTTTACAGCCGTCCTCCTCTGCCGCCGGTATCCGAAAGTAACGTTTCACCTGCTGGCAGAAAAAGAATCCCAAACAGCATTTTCTGCCCTGCCCAATGTGGTAATTCACACGCCGGAAGATCCCCTGGTGCAGCAGAAAAATCAGTGGATGGAAAAGTACCGCCGCACCTCCAACGGATTTTTGTTGTGGATGGCGTCCCAGTGCTACGCCACCATACAAATCGGCGCAGCGGTTTTTGTGCAGCGGCAGCAAGACTTTTCCCAAGACTATCAGTTGGACGCCGACCTTTGCCGGCACAGCAAACGGTTGTACGTGATCGGAGCGCATTTCGGCCCCTATTCCCAGGGGGACTATTACCGGCGCTACCATGCCCTATTTGCCCGATACCGGGGAATCTGTTTCCGGGATTCATCCTCCTTTGACAAATTCCAGGATCTGCCCCGGGTGCGGTGGGCGCCGGATCCGGCATTTACCTATTCCCCTGTCCAAACCTTGACGCCGGCCCAAAAGCAGATCATCGTTTCGGTATGCGGGAAAGAGCACCTTGGAGAAACCTTCATCACCCGCCAAGACCAAGAGGACTTTGAAGCCAATCTGATCCAGGTATGCAGCCGGTTGATGGAGGAAGGATACCGGATTGTTTTGCTCTCCCTCTCCCCCAAGGAGGGAGACGAGGCTATGGCAGAACGAATCTGCGCCGCCATAAGGCCGGAGTGCGCATCCCAGGTGGAGCGTCTTTCCTACCAAGGGTCCTTAGAACCCATTTTGGACGTCTTCGCCAAAGCAGAACGGGTCATCGCCGCCCAATTCCACAGTGCTGTACTGGGGTGGCTGTTTGGCAAACCGGTGCTTCCCATTGTCCGGGATTTGAAATGCGCCCAGCTGTTTCAGGACGACCAACCGGAATTCTGCACCTTGGAAGAATGGTGCGGCGCGGATCCGCAAGAGCTCTGCCAAAAGCTGCAAAAGCAGCCTCCCTTGGACTGCCGGGAACTTCCACAAAAAGCAGAAGCGCAGTTTTACTTCACCGACCGGGCGCTAAACAGCCGGTTGGGATTGTTTGGATAAAAACACGCCTGAGCGAGATCAATTCGTTCAGGCGGTTTTTGCGTCATTTAGTTGTCGTGATTGAGCAGCATCCGGTCGTTGTCCAATTCCCGGTTGCAGCGCTGGCGGTACAGGTCCAGCAGGCCGGGGACATCCAGGCTGTCCCGTTCCGGGCCGGAAAGATCCAGCACGATCTGCCCCTGCTCCATCATAATGGTGCGGTTGCCCATGCTCAGGGCGGAAGCGATGTTGTGGGTGATCATCATGGTGGTGATGGAGTGTTTGGCCACTACGTCCCGGGTAATGTCCAGCACCTTTTCCGCCGTCACCGGGTCCAAAGCGGCGGTATGTTCATCCAACAGCAGCAGCCGGGGGGTTACCAGGGTGCACATCATCAACGCCACCGCCTGACGCTGGCCGCCGGAAAGCTGGCCCATCTTGGTCTTCATGCGGTCCTCAATGCCCATATTCAGCTGGGCCAGAGTTTCCCGGAACAGCTGGGCGTCCTGCTTGGAAAGCGCCCAGGAGAGCATTCCCTTCACCGATTTGGAATAAGCCAAGGCCATGTTTTCCTGAATGGTGAGATCCGGGGCGGTGCCCAGCATGGGGTCCTGAAACATCCGGGAAATCTGCTTGGCTCTACGGTGTTCCTTGACGAAGGTAATGTCTTGACCGTCCAGCACAATGCTGCCGCTATCGCAGAGGAAAGAACCGGCAATGGCGTTAAACAACGTGGACTTCCCCGCCCCGTTGGAACCGATGACGGTGACGAAATCCCCGTCGTTGAGGGTGAGGTTGATGCCCCGCAAGGCGTGATGGGCGTTGGGAGTGCCTTTTAAAAAGGTTTTATGGAGATCGGTAATGTTAAGCACGGCGGCCGGCCTCCCTTCGAGTCTTCCAGTTGGAAAAGCGGGTTTTAAAGGCGGGCACAGCCAGAGTGATGGCCACAATCACAGCGCTGATCAGTTTCAGGGCATTGGCGTCGAACAAATCCAGCTGCAACGCCAAGGCAATGATAATCCGGTACACCACCGAACCCACTACGGCGCTGATCAGGCAGAGTAAAATGCTGCGCCGTCCAAAGAACACTTCCCCGATGATCACCGACGCCAGACCGATGACGATCATGCCGGAACCGGAGTTGATGTCCGCATAGCCCTGGCACTGAGCCAACACACCGCCGGACAGGGCCACTAAGCCGTTGGCCAAAGCCAGCGCCACCATTTTGGTGAAGTTGGGGTTGATGCTGCTGGCGCGGACCATGGCCTCATTGTTGCCGGTAGCACGGATGCACAACCCCAGGCTGGTTTTAAAAAACAGTGCCAGCAGTCCCACACAGAGCAGCACAATGATCCCCACCGTAAGATAACGGGCGCCGTCTTTGGTGAGGGCGCTCTCCAAAAAGGTGAAGAACTTATTGCTGTTGATCAGGGAGATATTGGGGCTGCCCATCACGGTGATGTTGATGGTATATAGCCCGCTCATGGTCAAGATCCCCGCCAAAATGGGATGGATTCCCCACCGGGTTTGGAGCAGGCCGGTGACGCAGCCCGCCACCGCTCCGGCCAACAGGGCCATCAGCAGTCCCAAAAAGGGATGTCCGGCGGCAGAAAACACGGCGCTCACCGCCAAACCAAAGGTAAAGCTGCCGTCTACCGTCAGGTCCGGGATATTCAGGATCCGGAAAGTGATGTACACTCCCAAAGCCAGCATAGCATATTCCAATCCCAGCAAGCCGGAGTCAAGAAGAAAGTTCAAATTCATGGGTCACACACCTTTGCGCAAAATGCGTTGTGGATTTTAGAAAAAAGCAGGAAAAAGGAAAGCGTCACAGCCTTCCTTTCTCCATTCATTGCATTGGATTATGCCGCAGTATCGGTAGTAATGATGCTCCAGCCTTGATCTTCCGGCAAAGTGATTCCCAAGGCGTTGGCCGTATCCTGATTCACCACATACTGGAAGTCGCTCATGTAAATAGCGGGCACCTCAGAAACCGGGGTTCCCTTCAAAATCTGATCTGCCATTTTGGCAGACTCCTGGCCCAGCTGGGTGTTGGAGCAGCTTGCACTGGCCAAAGCGCCGGACTGCACCATCACCGGGTCGGAACCGTAAACGGCAATGCCGTTGTCGGTGGCCGCTTCCACCACCTGAGCCATGGAGGTCTGGACAGTGGAGTCGATGGGCACATAGATGGCGTCCACACGGGTAGCCAAGCTTTGGGCGGCCTGCTGCACCTCGGAGGAATTGGTGACAGTGACTTCGTCATAGGTGTAGCCGTTTTCGGTGAGGTAATCCTTGGCGTTCTGGGCGGTGGACACAGCATTCACTTCCCCGGAGCAGTAGAGAATGCCGATATTTTTGGCATCGGGGGTGAGGGTGTTCATCAAGCCGAAGATTTCATCCACCGGAACGATATTAGAGGTACCGGTTGCGTTTTTGTCCGGCGCTTCCATGGTGGTCATGACACCGGCATTCACCGGGTTGGTCACCGAGATAAACACCACCGGGGCATCCGGCTCCGCATTTACCACGGCCTGGGTCGCGGGGGTGACGATGGGGACAATCAAATCGTAATCCTGGTTGCTCAGATCGGCGCAGATGGAGTTCAGGGTGGAGGTATCGCCCTGAGCGTTGAGCAGATCAAAGGTCATTTCCTCTTCACTGTAGCCCAGATCCCGCATTTCCTGAATAAAGGCATCCCGCATTTCGGTAAAGGCGCCGTTATCCACCAGCTGCACAATCGCGACGTTGTAGCCGTCATTTCCGCCGGTGCTCTGGCAGCCGGTAAAGGCCCCCAAAGCCATGGCAGCACAGCAAATGCCGGCTAAAAGACGTTTCATTTTCATAGATTCTCTCTCCTTCCCGCCAGAAGCGGAACAATTTCACCTTCTTATTTAACCACAAAACAAAGTGGATGTCAAACAAATCCCCGGAAAAAGCGCGAAAAACAGATTGCAAGCGGGGCCTGTTGGTGTTATCATAAAGGAAGAAAATCATTTTATTATGTTGGAGGGACACATCCATGGTTCAACATTTTCTCCTCTGGCGGTTTACCGATGAAATCCGTGCCGGGGACACAGCTCCCTATTTGGAACAGATTGCCGATTCGGTAGCTACCCTCTCCCAAATCCCCCAGGTACTCAGCGCCGGGATCCGGCCCCTGCTCCCCGGCGGGGAATGGGATTTCCTTTTCTGTGTCACGGTAGAGGATATTTCCCAGATCCCGGTGTATCAAAGCCACCCGCTTCACCAGGCCCATCAAAAGCGCTGCCAAGACTGGCTGGTCAAGCGCACTGCCTTTGATGTGCAAATTTCAGAAAACGAGTGACAAAAAGCGAAACCCTCCCGGCAGAATAACCGAGAGGGTTTTTACTTAATCTTCGGGCACAAATTCATCTTTACCCACACCGCAAACGGGGCACACCCAATCGTCGGGAAGGTCTTCAAACGCAGTGCCGGGAGCGATGCCGTTGTCCGGATCGCCTACTTCGGGATCGTAAACATAGCCGCAGGGTTCACAAACGTACTTTTTCATGAATATTCACCTCCATGGCTACAGTATACCACAGAACACCGCAAAAGCAAAGGCGAAAACGAAAATTTTTCTTTCCATCAGTTGGATCCGGGAAGAAGGGGTTTTAAGGGAATCTGCACCCAAAACCGGCTTCCCTGCCCTTCCACACTGTCCACGCCCACGGTTCCGCCGTAGTATTGAGCGGTATGCTTCACAATGCTCAAGCCCAAGCCGGTGCCGCCGGTCTGCCGGGAACGGCCTTTATCCACCCGGAAAAACCGTTCAAACACCCTGCTTTGCAGGGCAGCGGGGATACCGATGCCGTTGTCGGAAACGGAAAGGTACATCTCCCCGCTTTTTCCATGGCATTCCACCTCCACCTTTCCGCCGGGGCGGTTGTACTGGATGGCATTTCGGATCAGATTGCTGACAATGCTGTAGAGATGCCGCCGGTCCGCATACACGGTGGGGGCGTCCTCGCAGTCGGCCCGCAGGGTGATTTGATTCTGCTCCGCCAAAGGCTGCACCGAACAGAGAGCTTCCCGAATCACCGGTTCCATCTCCACCGGCTGACTGGTAGCACCGGTTTCTCCGCTTTCCAGGCGGGAGATGGTGAGGATATCGTTGATGAGGGCCGTCATATTTTTCACTTCCCGGCGGATCTGGGCCAAAAAATCCTTTTTCTGCTGGGAAGTGAAGCTGTCCTGCTCCAACAGTTCCGCATAGCCGCCGATGGAGGTGATGGGAGTTTTCAATTCGTGGGAAGCTGTCTCTTATACACATCTGA
>DXWR01000170.1 GCA_019416775.1 Oscillospiraceae bacterium
CCTTTTACGGCACCCAATCCGGGGGTAAGCGGCGCACCTACTATCAGATCACCCAATCCGGGCGGGAGTACTATCAGGAAAAATGCCGGGAATGGGAGCTGACCCAGCAGGTGGTGGGGGCCTTTGTGCAGCCCGTCCCGCCCCAACCAGAACAGGAGGTAGCAACATGGAAGTAATCCGCACCTATTTGGACAATTTATTTTCTGCCCTGCCGGACACCCCCGCTTCCCGCCGGGCCAAGGAAGAGCTTTGGGGGATGATGGAGGACAAATACCAGGAGTTGAAGGAACAGGGCCTGCCGGAAAACCAGATCATCGGCACGGTGATCTCCCAGTTCGGCAACCTGGAGGAGCTGCGGGAAACCCTGGGCTTGGAGCAGCCTTACGCCACTGCCCCGGCCCCCCAGCCTCAGCCTGCCGGCATCCCCATGAGCTTTGCCCAGGCCCGGGAGTGCCTGACCACCTACCGCCGCTCCTCCCGGGGGATCGGCATGGGGGTGGTGCTCTGCATCCTTACGGTGATGCCCTTGTTTGTGCTGATGGGCCTGTTTGAGCTGGGACTGTTGCTTCCCGAAGGGCTGGCTGTTGCCCTGGGACTGGGGGCCTTGTTTGTGCTGGCAGCGGCAGCGGCGGTGCTGTTTATCGTCTACGGCACCCGGCTTTCCCCCTATGCGCCCTGGAAAACCAACGGGGTGCAGTTGGAGCAGGCGGGACTGGATTGGGCCCGGCAGCAAAAATCCCTGCTGTCCCGGTACGCCCCTTTGCGGGTCGCTTTGGGGGTGGTGCTCTGCATCCTCAGCGTGGTGCCTTTGCTGATCACCGGCATTCTGATGGACGGCACTCCCTGGGAGGACGGAGCGGTGCTGATGGCATTGTCCGGGTTGTTTGTCATTGTAGCGGTGGGGGTGTACCAGTTTATCTCTGTGGGGATGATGGACGGCTGCTGCAAAATGCTGCTGGGGGAATTGGACACCGGCCCCGCCGTGTCCCCAGTGGACGCCAAAATCGGCAAGAAGGTTCCCACGGTGGTGGACATTGTGGCTCAGATCTATTGGCCGCTGGTGCTCATCGCCTACTTGCTTTGGAGCTTTCTCACCTTTGACTGGTGGATCACCTGGATTCTTTGGCCCATTGCCGGGATTCTCTTCGGCATCTTTGCCGGGGTGGCGGAAAGCGTCGCCAAGCGGAAGGCCTATCGGGAAAATAAATTCTAAATGAAAAAAGCGCTGGGGAACTTCCTCCAGCGCTTTGATTGTCGAAAAACCTTTCGTAATTTGGAAATACGAAAAAGAATGGAATCTTGCCTCCCTCTGATGATGGGAGCACAACGCAAACGTTGTTGGCCAGCACAAAGCGCTGGCCGGAGGGAAAGAAAAACAATCTTATTTGCACTATTTAAGAATAGCACGAATTTTATCGTTTTCTCTCCCCCAGTCTGCTTCGCAGACA
>DXWR01000171.1 GCA_019416775.1 Oscillospiraceae bacterium
TTTCATTATAGCAGAAATGCTATCGGAAAGCAAAAACTTTCTTCCGGCAAAGCAAAACGGCCCGCCCGAAAGCAGGCCATTTTTCGTACCATTTATGCCACCGCCTCTGCCAAGGCGATGAGCTCCTCCTGGGTCATGGGGGCGGTGCAGCGGATCTGAAGGGTGCAATAGCCGTGGATCCAACCGATCTCCGCCACGTCATCGTTGATGTGGACAAAGGCAGGGTTGCCGTTGACTTGGGCTTCCTGAACCGAGTTTGGATCGGCCAATTCCTCCCAGCTGATGCCCTCAAAGGGAAAATAGAGCTGGCCGTTTCCATTGTCCTGCTTAAAAAACTGGCCCGGCCCGGCGCAGCAGAAGTAGGAGATCAATTCTCCTTCCTCATTCCGGTACTTTTCCTGGATAGAATACCCAAATTCCGCCCAGCTGCCATCCAGGGTATAGCCTTCCGGTGGGGAAAAAGCCAGCAGTTGAGGTTGATCCGGCACCGCCGGACTGCCCTCAGAACGATAGGATTCCGTACTGGACCAAACCGAGCCGTCCTCTCTGGTTTCGTTGATTACCCGCCCCGGGACCAGGGTCAGCGGCACCACTTCCGTTTCCACCGCAATGGGCTCCCGCTGGGCCTGATAATCCACCTGGGAAATCAGCTCCAGCATCTCATTGACCTCCATGGCCTTGGTGCAGGAAAGGTGAAGCAGAGATTGGTCGTGAATCCAATACACACCGGTACGGGTGATTTTTACAGGATTCCAATTTTCATCCAGTTCACTGTCCGGATGCTGATAGTAGATCACCTGGGTGTCCCCAAACTGCACCTCCTGAATGAAGGCGGGATCCAAATCGCCGCTGATGCTGTAGGAATCGGTGCTGTCCGGTTGGGTGAGCAGCTGTTCTCCTGCGGGGCGCTGGCCGAAAGTCAATTCCACCCCTTCTGGGGATTGATAGCGGTCGCAGTACCAGTCCCAGGTCATATTAACATAGCTTCGTGGCAGGGTATCCGGCACATACCCCTCCATGGCGTTTTCCGTCTGGGTCCAGCCTTCCGGGGGATGGAGTTCATAGCAGGGAAGCTCCAGATTGGCAGCGGCGGTTTGGTCCACTTCCCCCTTCACAGCGCAGTAGGTAATGGTGTTGGTGTTTTGGTCCCGGCGGACGTCAAAGGGCTTGTATTCTTCCCCGGTCTGCCCCAGCCACAGCCAAAGGAGCACCCCCACGGTAATCAACACCAGAGCGGTGGGAATGGCAATGAAGAGAATTCGTTTTTTCTTTTTGGTCATGGGGGTCACGTCCTTTCCGGTGATGAAAATTTTTTCACTTTTAGTATAGCATAAAATA
>DXWR01000172.1 GCA_019416775.1 Oscillospiraceae bacterium
TGTGTATAAGAGACAGGTCGCCTTCCTGCTTGACTTGGACTTTTCGATAGACTGGTCAAAACAGGTTTCACTGCCCCGATTTTTTTGCTTTTTTACCAATATCCAAAATAATTCTTTTCACCTGGCTTGCCGCCGGACAAAGGATCCCATCCCCCTCTTGACAAGGGCGGGAAAACAAGGTATGATATTACCTACTAAATCAATAGGTAAATAATTTCCCGTTGCCGTTGAATACTATGGGGGAGCAATCCCACGATCCATTCAGGAAAGGAAAAAATCATGTCTCAATATCATTTTGAAACCATGCAGATTCACGTAGGGCAGGAGCATCCCGATCCCGCCACCGGCGCCCGGGCAGTGCCCATCTACGCCACCACCTCCTACGTGTTTGAAAATTCCGCCCAGGCAGCAGGGCGGTTCGCTCTCGCCGAACCGGGCAATATCTATACCCGCTTGATGAATCCCACCACCGACGTGCTGGAACAGCGGATTGCCGCCTTGGAGGGAGGCGCAGCCGCTTTGGTGGTGGCTTCCGGTTCCGCTGCCATTACCTACGCCGTGCAAAACATTGCCCTGGCCGGGGATCACATTGTTTCCTCCGCCAACCTCTATGGGGGAACTTATAACCTCTTTGCCAACACCCTGCGTGAGCAGGGCATCTCCACCACCTTTGTGGACCCTGCCGATGGGCAGGCGGTGGAACAGGCCATCCAGCCCAATACCAAGCTGCTTTACGCCGAAACTCTGGGCAACCCCAACTGCGACATTGCAGATCTGGAACTGCTTTCCCATATCGCCCATGACCACGGGATCCCCTTGGTGGTGGACAATACCTTTGCCACCCCCTATCTGCTTCGCCCCATAGAGCACGGCGCGGATATTGTGGTCCATTCCGCCACCAAATTCATAGGCGGCCACGGCACTGCCATGGGCGGGGTGATTGTGGACAGCGGCAACTTTGATTGGGCCGGAAGCGATAAATTCCCCGGCCTCTCCCAGCCTAACCCCTCCTATCACGGCGCAGTGTTTACCCAGGTGGCGGGGAAGGCGGCTTATTTGGTGAAGCTCCGCACCACGTTGCTCCGGGACCAGGGCGCCTCTATCTCTCCCTTCAACTCCTTTTTGCTGCTTCAGGGACTGGAAACCCTGTCTCTGCGGGTGGAGCGCCACGTGGAAAACGCGTTGAAGGTGGTGGAATTTTTAAACCGGCATCCTCAGGTGCGGAAGGTCCACCATCCTGCCCTGGCCCAGGGGAAGCAGAAGGAGCTGTACCAACGGTACTTCCCCCACGGCGCCGGTTCCATCTTCACCTTTGAGCTGGAGGGCACTGAAACCGACGCCCGCCGGTTTACCGAATCGTTGAAGCTGTTCTCTTTGCTGGCCAATGTGGCGGACGTGAAGTCCTTGGTGATCCATCCCGCCTCCACCACCCACTCTCAGATGAACGAGCAGGAACTGCTGGCGGCAGGAATTACCCCCACCACCATCCGCCTTTCCATCGGCACCGAGCACATCGACGACATTTTAGCGGATCTGGAACAGGGATTGGCAGCGGTGAAGAAGGGATCCGCGTCATGATGATCTCCACCCGGGGCCGGTACGCCATTCGGGTGATGCTGGATCTGGCCCAGCACCGGCAGGAGGGGTATCAGCCCATGAAGGAAGTGGCCGGCCGTCAGGGAATTTCCTTCAAATATATGGAACAGATCCTTCCCGCCCTTTCCCGAAACGGCTTGGTGGAGGGAATGCACGGCAAAGGCGGTGGCTACCGTCTCAGCCGCCCTCCCGAGGAGTACACCATCTGGGAAATCCTCCGCTTAACCGAGCCCCATTTGGCTCCCGTGGCTTGCCTGGAGGAGGGAGCGCCTCCCTGTAACCGGGCGGACCACTGCCTGACCCTTCCCTTGTGGCGGGAGCTGAACCGCCGGATGCAGGAGTATCTCTCCGGCATTACCTTGGCGGATCTGCTGTACCATCCGGAAAAAATCGAACCTATATCATAAAGAAAGGCCGCTGCCCAATCAAAAAGCAGCGGTCTTGTTTCTTTTTATTCTTGGTGGTACTGGTAATCCATCTTTTGTTCGTTCCAGTCTTGCAGCACCGACAGCATATCCTCTGCCACGGCTTTGGCCCCGGGAAGATCGTGCTCTAAATAGTTGCCGCACTCCCAGCGCTTGCTGCCGGGGATTTCCCCGGAAAAGCCGGCGATAAAGGCAAAGCTGTCTCGAATCAGTTGTAAGGCTTGGCTGGGGCTGACGCTGTCCCGCAGCAGCAGGTAAAACCCGGTGCGGCAGCCCATGGGCCCCACATAAATCACCTGATCCGCAGCCTGGCTGTTTCGGGCATAGGTGGCGAAGAGGTGTTCAAAGGTGTGCAGCGCCCCGTTGGTCAGGTAGTCCCCGCCGTTGGGCTTTTTCATCCGAATGTCGTAGGTGATCACATCCCCGTCGATGCGGGAAACATACACCCCTTTTTGCAGGGTGTCGTGGTTGACGGTAAAGCTGGCAATGGTTTTCATGGGTAAGTTCCTTTCTGTCAAGCGCCCTGGGAACGGACGGTTTTGGCGTTGATTTCTTGGATGCGCCGGGTCAGGGTGACCTTTTCCTGGCGGGGACGAAGCTGCTGGGTGAACTTTGCGGTGACTGCCAAAAAGATCAGGTAGATGTAGGGCATTCCCAGGTTGGTTTCCAACAGGGAATTGATGATGAGGGGCAGGAATTTCTCGCTGAGGGAGAACCCGGCGCTGCGCACTCCGCCCAGCAGCAGCCCTGCTTCCCAGCCAAACTGCACTAAAATCCCAATGGCCAGCAGCCAGGGGATCTGCACCCGTTTGGACCGGTCTTTCTGCCAAAGGTTGTACACCACCAGCCCCAGGTACCCCGCAAACAAAATCGCCGCCATCCAGCCGTGGTAGGAGCCGGTGGTGCGCTGGATGACAATGGGGGGTTGGTCTCCGGCAAAGGTTTGGGTGAGCAGGGGGCAGCAAAACCACCAGCCTAAAATCAGCAGCGACCATTCCAATAGATGGGAGTCTTTGGAGACCCACAGCCAGATCCAGGCAAAATTGGTAAACCCGTAGCTCATGGACATCCAAAGCAGCACCCAGAATAGACTGTACCCCGGGCTGATGGAACGGGCGTGGCAGACCAGATGGAAAATTCCGTAATCCACCCCCATGTATACCAGCCCCATAAGAAACCCCACCAGTACGGTGAGGTACTGTTTTTTCCACAGCAGCAGCCCGGCCAGCACCACCAAAAAGGCCAGATCCAGCCAGATGTACAGGGGGGCAAACTGCCGCCGGGCGATGATTTCTGTAATTTCCATGTCAGTTCCTCGTTTGGGTCAGCGGAAGTTTTCAAACTCTCCCAGCTCATAGGGAGTGGTTTGATAGACGATGTTCAGCCAGTTTTTAAACAGCAGGTTGGCATGGCCCCGCCAGATAAACCGGGGTTTTTGGCTGGGGTCGTCCTGGGGGAAGTAGTGCTGGGGAAGCTGAATGGGCTTGCCTGCTTTCAGATCCCGGAAATATTCGTTGGCCAGGGTGGAGCGGTCGTACTCGCTGTGACCGAAGACAAAAATCTGCCGGCAGTCATGCCGCACCACCAGATTGATCCCCGCCTGTTCCGATTGGGACAGCACCTCCAGGTCCGGACAGCGCCGGATAGCCTCCGGGTCGGACTGGGTGTGCCGGGAATGAGGGGCCAGATAATACTCATCAAATCCCCGGACCATGGGGTGGGTGACGTTTAACACCTTGTGCTCAAAGATGCCGAACATTTTTTCCGGCAGCGGTTGCTTGGGCACGCCGTAGTGGTAGTACAGCCCTGCCTGGGCGCCCCAGCAGATGTGGAAGGTGGAAAAG
This sequence comes from Oscillospiraceae bacterium, assembly GCA_019416775.1. Lineage (GTDB taxonomy): Bacteria > Bacillota > Clostridia > Oscillospirales > Ruminococcaceae > Egerieicola. The sequence continues at coordinate 3,866 of DXWR01000172.1, forward strand.
CAGTGGGTTTTGCTCCACTCCAAAATCTCTTCCAGCTCCGGCCAGTAGTCCACCGCTTCAAATTCCATCTGTTCCACCGGCGCCCCGGTGACGATCAGCCCGTCGTAAAACTCCTCCTTCAGTTCCGCAAAGGTGCGGTAGAAGGTGAGCAGATGTTGGGAGGGGGTGTGGCTGGATTGGTGGGAAGCGGTTTGCATCAATTCGATGTCCACCTGCAGCGGAGTGTTGGCGATCAGGCGCAGCAGCTGGGTTTCGGTTTCGATTTTCAGGGGCATCAAATTTAAAATCAGGATCCGCAGCGGACGAATGTCCTGGTGGGCGGCCCGTTCTTTGGTAATCAAAAAGATGTTTTCCTGCTCCAGGGTCTGCCGGGCAGGAAGGTTGGATGGAATGTTAATCGGCATGGAAAAACCTCTTTTTATCTAGTCCTTAAGCCGGTCCAAAGGGGATTGCAAGACGCCTCCCTCCCACCGGCGAGTACCTTTATCATACCAGAATCCTCTGGTTTTTGCAATCCGCCCCTGCCGGAATCTTGCCTTTTTCCAGAAATTATGCTAAGATAACATAGAGGAAAATGAACAAAATGCGGAGTAAAATCCGCTTAGAAAGGATGTTCCACCGATGAAATGTCCTGTTTGCGGCTGCCCGGATACCAAAGTCACGGACTCCCGTTCCACCGAGGACGATTTGAAGGTGCGCCGGCGCCGGGAATGTACCCGCTGCGGTTACCGGTTCACCACCTATGAAGTGATTGAATCCTCCCCCTTGATGGTGGTGAAGCGGGACGGCTCCCGCCAGCCTTTCGACCGGGAAAAACTGCTCCGAGGGCTGATGCGGGCCTGCAATAAGCGCAGCCTTTCCATGCAGAAGCTGGACGCCATGGTGGATCAGTTGGAACAGCAGCTCCGGGAAGCGGGCTGCCGGGAAGTCACCGCCCAACAGCTGGGAGAACTGGTGCTGAAAAAACTCCGAAAGCTGGATGAGGTGGCTTACATCCGCTTTGCATCGGTGTACCGGGATTTCCAGGATGCCAATAGTTTCGTCCAGGAGCTGGAACGGCTTCGGGAGGAGCCGCCGGAGGACGACTGAGAAGGAGGAACTGCCATGCGGATCGGCCACGGTTATGATGTGCACCGGCTGGTGCCGGATCGAAAATTGATCTTAGGCGGGGTGGAGATCCCCTATGAAAAGGGACTGTTGGGCCATTCCGACGCCGATGTCCTCACCCACGCCTTGATGGACGCCTTACTGGGAGCGGCCGGCCTGGGGGACATCGGCCGGCATTTTCCCGATACCGACCCGGCCTATGCCGGTGCGGATTCCTTGAAGCTGCTAAAACAGGTGGTGGAGCTGATCCGCAAAAAAGGATACCGGCTGGGAAACGCCGACTGCACCGTCATCGCCCAGCGTCCCAAGCTGGCTTCCTACCTGCCCGCCATGCAGGAGAATTTGGCCCGGATCTGCCGGGTGGAGCGGGATCAGATCAATCTGAAGGCCACCACCGAGGAAAAACTGGGCTTTACCGGGGACGGCAGCGGCATCTCCGCCCATGCGGTTTGTCTGCTTCTGCCCTAAGCACCTCCAAGGACGGGGGCGCATAGGATACCAGGGGGGAGATTCCCTCCAGCGTATTTTTCAGGGAAGGCGGCGTGTTTATGTCCACGGGACTGCCGGTATTCCGCTCCCTGACCGCAGCCTATCAGGCGGTGGAACGGCTTCGCCGTGCTGGGATTCCGGCTAAGGTGGTCAATACCCCTCATACCGGCGCCGGGCAGGGCTGCAGCTATTCCATTGTGGTGCACCCCCGTTACCAAGCCAGGGCGGAGGCGCTGTTTTCCTGATCCGCGCGCCGGTTTTTGCCGGTGCAGTGCGGCCCACGGAGCGTGTCAGCGGCCGGCGGATGATTGGATGATTTTGAGACCTTTGTCATTTGTGGCAGAGGTCTCTTTTTGTTTGGCAGAACAAAGATTTTTTGTGCAAAACTGTAAAGAAACTGTGAGGGAATGGGAAACATTTTTTTATTTTGCTTGTTCCGGGTTTTAGTAGGTGCTATACTGAAATCAGAACAGGCCGCGCTGCTTTTGCGCGGGCAACTACCTGAAAAACGGAGGTGTCGCTGTATGAAAACCATTTATCTCATCACCGGTGCAGCCGGGCACCTGGGCAGTGTGCTGGTGCGCAAGCTCTGTGCCAAGGGAGAGACGGTACGGGCGCTGGTGCTGCCCAACGATCCAAACACCGCTCTGCTGCCCAAGCAGGCCCAGCTTTGCTATGGGGACGTCACCCAGCCCGAAACCATCGCCCCTTATTTTCAGCGGCAGGAAGGGGAAGCGCTGATCGTCATTCACGCCGCCGGCATTGTCTCCATCTCCAGCCACTATGCCCCCAAGGTCCATCAGGTCAACGTCCGGGGCACCGCCAACGTGGTGAACCTCTGCCGCCGGTACAGGGCAGACAAGCTGGTGTACGTCAGTTCGGTTCACGCCATCCGGGAACTGCCCAAAGGCCAAACCATGGGAGAGGTCAAGCAGTTTGACTATCACAATGTGGTGGGACTGTATGCCAAAACCAAAGCCGCCGCCACAGCCTTGGTGCTTCGGGCCGCCCATAAGGGGCTGAACGCCAGCGTGGTGCACCCTTCCGGTATTTTCGGTCCCTTTGATCCCGGTCACGGCCACCTGACCCAGATGATCATTGATTACTGCAAGGGCAGTCTGACTGCCGGGGTGCAGGGAGGATATGACTTTGTGGATGTGCGGGACGTGGCCGATGGCATCCTGTCCTGCTGCAAGCTGGGCAAACGGGGGGAATGTTACCTTCTCTCCAACCGGTACTATACCCTGAAAGAGGTGCTGGATCTGTGCAGCAAGATCACCGGCCGCAAGCCCATCCGCACCTATCTGCCTATGTGGTTTGCCAAGGGGACGGCCTTTCTGTCCGAGATCTACTATAAGATCCGCCGCCAGCCCCCGTTGTATACCTCCTATTCCCTCTACACCGTCTCCGGCAACGCCGCTTTTTCCCACCGGAAGGCAGACCTGGAGCTGGGGTATCATCCCCGCTCTCTGGAATCCACCTTGGGGGACAGCATTGGCTGGCTGGAGATTTTGGGCCGGATCCCCCCTCAGAAAAAGTTGGCTGTCGGGGGGCAGAAATCATGAGAATTCGTTGGGCGATTCCCAAGGATGTGGACCGGCTGACTGCCCTGGACCGGCACCTGTCCCCGGCCCAGCTGGCCCAGGCGGTGGAACAGGGCCGGGTGCTGACGGCCTGGGACGGCCAAGTTTTGGCGGGCTGGCTGCGCTGCGGCTGGTTTTGGGACAACACCCCTTTTTTGAATCTGCTGTTTGTCCAAACGGAGTACCGGGGACAGGGCTGGGGAAAACGGCTGCTGCGGCACTGGGAAGAGGCGATGAAACAGCAGGGCTTTTCGGTTCTGCTCACCTCCACCCAGGCTCAGGAGCAGAGCCAGCACTTTTACCGGCATTTCGGATACCGGGATGTAGGGGGCTTTCTCCTTCCCCCGGAACCCTATGAGTTGATTTTGGCAAAAACCATCTAAAGCAAGAGCACGCTCCTTTTTCCGGGAACGTGCTCTTTTGTGTAATTCAGTCGATAAAGTGCAGGACCTGTTCTTCCTCTCCCGGCTGCCGGGCAGAGCAGCCCCATTGAGACAGGCAGGCAAAGAAGTCCGCCTCCGAAAAGGGAGGGCATTGGCTAAGGGGCTTCACCGCCGGATGGTAGCCGGGCGGGTTTTGCCATTGCTGCCGGTATGTGTCCAATTCCTCTTGGGTGACGATGCAGCCCTGCCGGGCAAAAAACTCTACTTCCCGGTGTTGGGCCACTGCCGCCATATATTGGACAAATCGATTTTTGTCGCAGAAAATTTGCTGGAAAATTTGGGATATGGCGGCCATGATGCCCTCCTTTTTGCTGCTTACTGCATGAAATACCGGGTGGGATCGTAGGGGTGGATGCCCCGAGGCTGGTACCGCTCTGCATTGCTCCAACTGGGTTCCTGCTCGTCTTCCGATTCCTGGATCTGGGTGGCTTCTTCTATCAGGACGTCCATCCAACTTCCGGTATAAGGGGTTTCCCAAAGCTGTACGTAGGGGCGCCGCTGGGTTCTTTTCTTTTTCATGGAACTCCTCTCCCGCCGGGCGGTTTGCCAAACCGCTGCGTTATATTGAAATTAGGCAAAACGTTTTCTGCTGAAATCTGAAATCAAATCATAGGGCGAATCATGGGCCTTGATCATGACGTTAGTATCATCGTTGGTTTTTAGATTTCTCTCGGTTTTGCCAAGCAAAATGTCCGGCCGGACAAGAGAGGAACCGTAATGATTGCCTTAGCAATTATGATACCATGAAAAACCCGTTGGGTTTCCACTGGTTTTCGCCCTCCGGCGAAATGCCGCCCTTGCTTTTTGGGCGGCAAAGTGGGAACCGTAATGATTGCTTTAACAATCATTATAGCACACTTCCCTTCAAATTACCAGGCCGGCATCACATCTTTTCCCATGGATTTGCATACTCTTTTCTCAGAAAGGGGAGAATCGGTTTGAAACGATGTTTTGCTTTGTTGACGGCCCTTTGTTTCCTGCTGCCCTTGGGCTGGGTCAGGGTGGAGGCACAGGAGTTTTCCACCAGCGCCACAGCCGCCGTGGTTTACAACCCGGATTCCGGGGAATATTTCTATACCCAAAATGAATCCCAAACCCTCCCCATGGCCAGCACCACCAAAATTATGACCGCTTTGATTACCTTGGAGCAGCCCGATCTGGAGGAAGTGTTTCCCGTGGACAGCCAGGCCATTCATGTGGAAGGCAGTTCCATGGGTCTCACCGAAGGGGCTACCGTCAGTCTGCTGGATCTGGCCAAAGGGATGCTCAGCGTTTCCGGCAACGACGCCGCCAACGCCGCGGCCGTGCGGATCGCCGGGAGCATTTCCCAGTTTGCCGAGCTGATGAACCAGAAGGCGGCCCAGCTGGGGTTGGAGAACACCCATTTTGTCACCCCCTCCGGCCTGCATCACGACGACCACTACACCACCGCCGCCGATCTGGCCAAATTGGCTGCCGCCGCCCTGGACAACGAACTGTTCGCTCAGATCTGTTCCAGTCCCACTATCACCGCTACCGTCAGCGGCCAGCAGCGGACTTATAAAAATAACAACAAGCTCCTCTCCGCCTATCCCGGCTGTATCGGGGTGAAAACCGGCTTTACCGATGAGGCGGGGCGGTGTTTGGTCAGCGCCGCCCGGCAGGATGGGGTGACTTTGGTGGCGGTGACCCTCCATGACCCCAACGATTGGGCGGACCACACCCAGCTGCTGAACTACGGTTTTTCCCAGGTGGAGCCGGTGCAGTTGACAACCGCCGGCGAGAATGTTACACTGAACGTAACCGGCGGCCAGGCCGCCACCATTTCTGCGGTGCCGGGAGAGGAGATCTGGCGGGGAATCCGGCCGCAACAGCTTTCCCAGGTGGAACGGCGGGTCTATGCCGATCCCTTTTTGTACGCCCCGGTGGCGGTGGGGGATGAGGTTGGCCGGGTGGAGTATTACCTGAACGGCCGTAAATTGGCCCAAGCGCCTCTGTTGGCGGCAGAAGGAAGCCAGCAGGCCCAATTCACCGAAGAACCAGCCCAGCCTCAAAGCTGGTGGGAAAAGTTTCTGGCCTGGCTGGGAATTGGATCATGAAAAAACGAGAAAGAACGAGGAAAGTCAGTTATGGAACCGGTTCGTATTCAAAAAGTCATTGCCGATACCGGCTATTGTTCCCGGCGGCACGCCGAAGCGCTGATCGAGCAGGGCAGGGTAAAGGTCAACGGCCATCCCGCCCGGATCGGCATGAAGATCGATCCTACCCGGGATCTGGTCACCATCGACGGGGAACAGCTCTATTACCAGCGGAAAAAACAGCATCTTTATTTGATGATGAATAAGCCCCGGGGGTATCTCACCTCCATGAGCGACGACCGGGGAAGAAAGTGCGTCACCGATCTGCTGCCCGAAACGCCGGTGCGGGTATTCCCCATCGGACGGTTGGACCGCAACACCGAAGGGCTGCTGCTGTTTACCAGCGATGGGAATTTTGCCAACGATTTGGCCCATCCCAGCCGTCAGGTAAATAAGTGCTACCGGATTACCGTCAAAGGCCCCATCCAGGAAGAACAGTTGGTGAAGCTCTGCGAAGGGGTGGTCATCGACGGACGGAAAACCGCCCCCGCCCAGGCCCGGGTATTGGTCCGGGAGGTGGAGCGCTCGGTGCTGGAACTGGTGATCCACGAAGGCCGCAACCGTCAGGTGCGGAAGATGTGTGAAGCGGTGGGGCTGGAAGTGGCCCGCTTAAAGCGCACCTCCATCGGTCCTCTGCGGCTGGGAATGCTCAAGCCCGGTGCGGTGCGGGAGCTTACCCCGGAAGAACTGCGTGCCATCCGTATGGCGGTGAAACGGTAATGCCGGCGGGCAATCCTTGTTTGGCACACGGGCATAGTTTTTCATCTTTTTCTATTTTCTACAGCGCAGGCGGTTGTCTGCGCTTTTGCTTTTCCCAAAAACAGTTTACTAAATTTTACTTTACAATTCCTATGGATTTGGAGTATAATCAAGGTGGAAATAGCGGATAAATTTTAGTAAAAATACACAATAGAAAGGATGGCTAAGATGAAGCACGCCAAACAAGCTCTGCCGGGGCTGCTTCTTTCCCTTTTGGGTCTGTTGCTGCTCTTTGCCGGATGCAGCAAATTTACCGCCCCGGAAGAGTTTCAAACTCTGTCCGTGAGCCGGCACCAGGCAGAAGTCAGCTGGAAGGAAAGCCCCAATGCGGACCGCTATGAGATTCAGATTGTGGCGGAAAACGGCTTGCACCTGGAAACTCAAACCACTCAGTCCACTACGTTGTCTCTGAACGGCCTGTCGGCGGACACCTCCTATACCCTTACCCTCACCGCCCTGCAAGGGGAGAACCGCTCAGATTCCGCAGAATTGACCTTGAAAACCGCCCCGGTTGAGGTGGGCACGGTGGAGGGAATTTCCGCCGCCATGTCGGAAAGCAACCCTTTGGAATATACCATTGCCTGGCAGCCCTATGTTTCTGAGGAAACCAATGCCGACGGCTCCGCCCCTAAAGTGACCTATGCTTTGTACGAATCTGACAAACCGGAGGTGGGTTATCAGCTGGTGGCAGGTGATTTCCAAGAAACTTCCCGCACCTTGACTGGTACAAAAGAGCTCTTTCGGCGATATTATAAGGTCTGTCCGGTACTGACGGTGGACGGCAAACAATTTACCGGCAGCCTCTGTGACCAGCCGGTCCAGGTCACCACCGGTTTGGTAAACAACCTGACCGTGACCGCCAGCGCTACTGCCAGCCACTCCATTTTGGATGTGTCCTGGACGCCCTACGACACCTCCAAATTGGACTCCAATCTGGAAAACCCCGCTGTCACCTATACTGTTTACGGCGCTTATACCGCCGATGGGGAATACGAACAGCTGGCTTCCGGCTTGACCGGCACTTCTTGGGAAGAAAAAGGGCTGCTGGGGAATATGACCCGGTATTATAAGGT
>DXWR01000173.1 GCA_019416775.1 Oscillospiraceae bacterium
GTATAAGAGACAGACAATATGTAATGCGACAAACCAGCGCCAGAAAGAGGCCATCCAACTGGCGCAGGAAAGTGACAGGATGATCGTGATCGGGGGGCGGCACAGTTCCAACACCCACAAGCTCTACGAGGTGTGCAGCCGGTATTGCCCTACCGTTTTGGTGGAAACCGCAGGGGAACTGGATGCGGTCGACCTGTCCGGCGCCGAACGCATCGGCGTCACTGCCGGAGCTTCGACCCCGGCGCACATAATCAAGGAGGTTCTACAAACCATGAGTGAAATCACTAGCAACGAAAACTTTGCGGAAATGCTGGAGCAAAACCTGAGCGACGATGCCAAGCTCTACACTGGCAAGCGGGTAAAAGGAGTCGTCATTGACATCCGCCCCAACGAGGTTGTGGTGGACCTGGGCGCAAAACAGACCGGCTTTGTAGCCAAGGACGAAATGACCGATAACTCCGACCAGAGCCTGGATCAGGTGGTAAGCAAAGGCGACGAAATCAACCTGATTGTGCTGAAGGTCAACGATCAGGAAGGAACGGTAGCCTGTTCCAAGAAGCGTTGCGATGCACAGGCCGGTTACGAAGAAATCAAAAAAGCCTTTGAGGAAGGCGCCGTACTGGAAGGCGTGATCACCAACGTGGTTAAGGGCGGCGTATTGGTGCTGTCCCATAATACAAAGGTATTTATCCCCGCTTCCCAGGTGAGCGATCACCGGGTGGAAGATCTGAACACCATGCTCAAGAAGGAAGTCCGCTTCAAGATCCTGGAGATCAACGAACGCCGGGGCCGGGCTCTGGGTTCCATCCGTGCCGTGCTCAACGAAGAGAGAAAGGCCAAGGAAGAGGAATTCTGGAAGACCGTAGAAATCGGCAAGAAGTACACCGGTGAAGTGAAGAGCCTGACCAGCTACGGCGCATTCGTTGACCTGGGCGGCGTAGACGGCATGATCCACATCACCGAGCTGAGCTGGGGCAAACTGAAGCACCCCTCTGAAGTGGTCAACGTAGGCGACGTGGTGGAAGTATACGTGAAGGATCTGGATTCCGAACGGCACCGCATCTCCTTGGGCTACAAGAAGAGCGAAGACAACCCCTGGAACATCTTTATGAACCAGTACCACATTGGCGACGTGGTAAAGGTGAAGATCGTTTCCTTCACCAACTACGGTGCCTTTGCCACCATCATTCCTGGCATCGACGGTCTGATCCATATTTCCCAGATCGCCAACCAGAGAGTGGAAAAGATCTCCGACATCCTCACCCTGGGCGAAGAGGTGGATGTGAAGATCATCGACATCAACCCCGAAAACAAGCGGGTCAGCCTCTCTATGCGGGCACTGCTGCCGGAAACCGACCAGAAGATCGTCCGCAGCAATGACGAGAATGATGAGGACGAGGGCGAAGCATAATAAGAACTACAAAGGCAATGACTTTGTAAACGCTCCCGCTAAATAATCGGAGCAGGCAGGAGAATCATAATCTTGCCTGCTCTTTTCTTATTTTGAAAGGAGGTTTTGCAATGGCAGACCCAAAGAAAGCCAAAAAAAGCGGCAAAGCCCGTTCCAACCAGGTGGAGTTCTGGGTGTACACCATCCTCTACTTTGTGCTGGGGCTGCTGTTTTTGATCTTCAACCAGCAGATCACCCTGATTATCTGCTATATTCTGGGGGCCGTTTTGCTGTTGGGCGGAGTGGTGCAGGTGGTGTCCTTTTTGGTCAACCGGGCCGAAACCACCCTGATGGATCGGTTCGGTCTCTGCTTAGGCGTGCTCATCGGCGTAGGCGGCGGGGTAATCCTGGCCATGCCGGGACTGCTCAGCGGGGTGATCAACTGGCTGTTCGGCATTGTGCTCATTGTGGACGGCATCATCAAACTGAAAACCGCCCTGGAAGCCAAACAGGACAGTACCGGCTGGTGGCTGAGCCTGATTTTTGCGTTGGCAGCCTTCCTGCTGGGTGTGGTGCTGATCTTCATGCCGGTGGAACAGTCCATCCTCACCATTTTTACCGGCATCTTCCTGATGGTGGTGTCGGTGCTGAACGGCATCTCCTACGTCTATATCCGAAAAACCGTAAGAAAGATGGAGCAGGCCGTCACCGAAGTCCAATTCCCTCAGAACTGACCCCATGACCGGAAAGGAAGGATGACAAAATGGAACCCAGCTACCAGCCCCAACACAGCGCTCCGAAAAAAAGCCGCACCGGCCTGATCATCGGGTGTGCGGTGGCCGGAGGCGTGCTGCTGCTGGTTCTTCGGATTGCGCTGTGGGCAGCGGTTTTGACGGAAAGCTTCGACTCCCTACCCTGGGAAGGAAACTCCGCCGTTTCTCCTTCTGTGGAAACCACTCCCCCTCCTTCCCAAGAGGAGGAAACCACGAATCTTGATCCCGGCAGCACCATGGAAAACGGCATCTACACCCTAAATTGCAGGGAGTATATCCACCGTTTTGAAATCCTGCTCACCCAGCTGGAGAACCGGGAAATCACTGTGGAACAAGGCACCGGCCGCAACTACAAGCTGCTGGCCGAGGGACAGGAAACCAAGATCCAGCTCCGCTTTTACATGAACGACAGCCAGGTGGACGGGATCGAAGATTTCCAGGTTGTGGAGATCTATTCCGGCGAAGACACCACCATGAGCTCCCTGGCCTGCCACGCCTGCGCCGTGGGGCTGTATCTGACGGATTCCACCATGACAAATCTTCCCACTGCAACTACCTATATCCAAAGCTGGGATGCAGGCTTTCAACAGTGGAGTGATTTGACGATCTTTCACAGCGGTATGTGTCTCAGCCCCGGAAACGTTTGCATGGAATTCACGTACGCTCCAGCAGGCCGGTTTCAATCCATGATGATAGAGGACCGCACCGCATCCGGTTATTGACAGAATCATTTTAATCCACCCATCGGGAAGGTTTCCGTCTTCCCGGCTCATTGACCCGCTCCCGGCAGGAGCATCTTGTACCTTTGGAAAAGGAGTTACCCCATGGAACCTATGGAAAAAAAGTGCACTAACTGCGGCACCCCTTTGGCGCCCAATGAAAAATTCTGTCCCAACTGCGGCACTCCGGCGCCTGTTCAGCCGACGCAAGAGCCGGCAGCAGCACCGCAACCGGCAGCAGCAAATCAACCGGAAACCGTTCCCGAACCGGCAACAGCAAACCAACCGGAAACCGTTCCCGAACCGGTAACGGCACCGCAGCCGGAACCGGCCCCCTTTATTCCACAGCCGGTTACCCCGGCACCGGAGCCAGCGCAACCCATCCCGGAAGTGCAGCCCACTCAGCCAATGGAACCAGCACAACCAGCGCCGGAAGTCGCACCGGTGCAGCAGCCCAATGTACCTCCGGTGCAACCCAATGTGCCTCCGACGCAGCCGAATGTACCTCCGTCTCAACCTAACATACCTCCGGCAGCCCAAGCCGGTCAACCCGGTTATCAGCCCTACCCCGGCCAAACCCAACCTTACGGGCAGCCCCCTTACACCAATCCGGGTTATCCCAGCGCAGCTCCGCAAGGCTACCCCAATGCCGGTTACCCCGGCGGTTCCCAGGGCTACCCCAACGGTTACCCGGGAACGGGCTACATCCCCACGCCCATGGGCGGCAACCAGACCCCGCCCAATCAAGGCGCTACTCAGCCCCAGTTTGTCCCCCAACAGCCCAAAAAGAAGCACACCGGCCTGATTGTGGGGCTGTCGGTGGGCGGCGGTATTGTGCTGCTGGCAGCGATTGCAGCTATTCTCTGGTTTGTGGTGCTGGGCGGCCAGCTCCCCGGCGGCTCCACCGGAAACGTAGGCGGGGGTTTTTCTGTTGTCCCCGGCCAGGTGGCCCCCAACGGCAGCTACAGCGTCACCTGCGACGATTACATCAGCCAATATGAGGAAACCCTGTCCTCCTTTGTAGGTCAAACCATCACGGTCGAACGCTATGACAGCGACACCAGCAGTTATGCCATGGACTACGTCATCTACCAAAACGGCAGTGAATCCCGCGTACGTCTTTGCTTCTTTGAAGACGGCTATCAAGTAATGGGCAGCGATACCTTTGACACGGTGATGATTGACTCCTGGGAAGTCACCGACGACATGAGCGACCTGGTGATGAACTCCTGTGCCGCCGCCATGCTGCTGGCCGACGACCAATGCAGCGGCGCGGACGCCGCCCGGGAACAGATCCGCCAATGGGATACCGATAGCAGCGGCATTGACTCCTCCTGGACTCTCCACAATTTCTCCTATGAGTTCAGTTATCTGTCCGAAGGAGAATTTTCCTCTCTGAGCATCGTTGACAGCAACGGTATGCAGGGCAGCAGCAGTTATAGCTACACCTCTCCTTTGGGAGAATATATGCCGGATACGGTGCATTTGGCAGACGGCAGTTCTCAAACCTGCCGGGAATACCTGGAATCCGTTGTGGAAGCTAACGGCCAGGATCCCAACAGTGCCGAAGCCCAGGCCGCCATTCAGCAGGGCTTAGATACCGGCTACTATTTCCATTCCGACGGCAGCGTGGAGCTGACGGTAGCAGGCAGCATCACAGAGGAGGGCAGCTACGAAATGTCTGGCCATGAAATGGAGGTGTCCATCGACGGCCAAACCATCCGAATGGATTACGACGGCAGCAACGATGAAGTAACGGTATACAACGACGCGGAAGGAATTTACACCGTGTTCACCTACAACGGAATGTAAGCCCGGAATGAAATCAAACCCGTTTCCCGATTTTTGATAGGAAGCGGGTTTCTCATTTGCAAAAAAAGACCGCCCTGTGGGATTTTCCTCGCAGAGCGGTCTGTTTTCTGTTATAGTTGATACGCAGCTTTGTTCCAAAGCCCTTTTGTTACAGCCGGTATTCTCCCACGTTCTTCAAAAACCGGGTCAGGGCGTCCTGCCAAGACGGCAGGCGATCGAAACCGGCCTGCACCAGCTTGTCTTTGCTCATCCGGGAGTTCTTGGGACGCACCGCCTTAGAAGCACCGTATTCCTCGCTGGTCACCGGTTTCACGGTGACGTTTTTACCCGCCTGCCGGAAGATTTCCACAGCGAAGTCGTACCAGCTGCACAGTCCTTCGTTGGTGACGTGGTAGGTGCCATACTGTTCGGTGCGGATCATCTCACATACCAGCTTGGCCACATCGGGGCAATAGGTGGGGGAACCGATTTGGTCGTTGACCACTGTCAAAGTGTCGTGGGTTTCACTCAAACGCAGCATGGTGCGGATGAAGTTGTGGCCGTGGTCGGCGAACACCCAGCTGATTCGCAGGGTGAAATATTTGGTGAGCAGCTCTTTCACCACCTGCTCTCCTTCCAGCTTGGTAAGGCCGTAAAAGTTGCTGGGGCCGGTGACATCGTCCTCCACATAGGGCGTGGTGCCAGTGCCGGGGAAGACATAGTCGGTGGAAAAATACATGAACTTGGCGTCCAGCTCCTTGGCGCACTGGGCCATGTTCCGGGTACCTTCTACGTTTACCTTCCGGCAGATCTCCCGGCCTTCGTCCTCCGCCTTGTCCACAGCGGTATAGGCGGCGCAATGGACGATCACATCCGGGGCGTAGCCCAGCACTGCATCCCGCACTGCCTTTTGGTCGGTAAGGTCGAAATCGTCGATGTCCACGCCCCAGCAGGGTACGTTTTGCGCCTCTAAGCAGGCGACCACATCGCCGCCCAACTGTCCTTTGACGCCGGTGACTAATACTTTCATGGAAAATCCTCCTGAACTTAAAATTTAGATCAAGCCTTTTAGATAATAAAATCGAAGATTGTGGATGCAAGGCAGAGCCTTGCAAAAGAAAAAGGGGAACCAATCGGTCCCCCTAACT
>DXWR01000174.1 GCA_019416775.1 Oscillospiraceae bacterium
TCAGGCTGGACAGCGCCGCCAGGATCAGCTTCTTATTATTGCCTAGTGAGATCTTCCAGAAGGGAAGAGTTTCGCTTTTGCACTCAAAAACATTCATCAGCTGGGTGAAAATCAGGGTGAACAATGCTCCGGTACGGGCCAGGTTGAGGTCACCGGTCTGTCCCCAGATCACCGAAAAGCTGGCTAAGGTGCTCAGGGCAATGGCAATCCCCCGCACTGCCACCGTAAATCCCAGCCCGTCGGAAAACACACCTTCCTTGGGGTCCCGAGGCGGGCGGTGCATGACGCCTTCCTCCGCCGGATCCAGCCCTAATGCCATGGCGGGAAGACCGTCGGTGAGGAGGTTGACGAAAAGGATCTGGATAGGCAGCAGTACCACTGGCCAGCCCATCAGCATGGAAAAGAGCATGCAGCAGACTTCTCCGATGTTGCAGGAGATCAGGTAGCGGATAAATTTTCGGATGTTTTGGTAGATTACCCGCCCTTCTTTCACGGCCTTGGCTAAGGTGGCGAAGTTGTCGTCCAGCAGCACCAAATCCGCCGCCTGACGGGTGACGTCGGTGCCTCCCTGGCCCATGGCAACTCCCACTTCCGCCTGCTTTACCGCTGGGGCGTCGTTGACTCCGTCCCCAGTCATGGCCACTCGGTTGCCGGATTTTTGCAGCGCTTTTACAATTCGCAGCTTGTGAGCGGGGGTGACTCGGGCAAAGACAGTGGCGGTTTTCACCACTTCTTCCAGGGAGGCGTCGTCCATCCGCTCCAGTTTTTGTCCGGTGATGGGCTTGGCGTTTTGGTCAATGCCCACCTGGGCGGCAATGGCTTTGGCGGTGAGGGCGTGGTCCCCGGTGATCATTACGGTGCGGATCCCTCCGGTCCGGCAGTCTTCCACCGCTTGCTTTACCTCCGGCCGGGGCGGATCGGAAAGGCCAACCAGGCCAAGCAGGATCAAATCCTGTTCTCCCAGTTCTCCGTTCTGCTGGGGACGCCAGGCCGCTGCCAGCACCCGCAGCCCTTTCTGGCTCATGGTTTCCGCAGCGGAAAACACCGCTTGCCGGTCCCGTTCGGTGAGGGGGACTTCCTCACCGCCCCAACGGGTGCAGTAGGGGATCACCGCTTCCGGCGCCCCTTTGGTGAGGATCATCCGCCTGCCTTCCCAAAATTGGGCCACCGTCATCCGCCGACGTTTGCTGTCAAAGGGGATTTCCCCCAGCCGTTCTCCGGGAAAGTAGAGGCCCAGGTTTTGGGCGCACTCCGCCAAGGCGGTTTCGGTGGGGTCTCCCTGAAAGCCATCTTTGGTTTGGGCTACGTTGACACAGGCCGCAATTTTCCCAATCAGTTCTTTTCCCGCCGGGGTTAGGGGGCTTTCCAGGGTGCGGATCTGGGTGAGGTCGTAGAAATGGGTGAGCGCCATTTTGTTTTGGGTGAGGGTGCCGGTTTTATCGGTGCAGATCACATTCACCGTCCCCAAGGTTTCCACCGAGGGGAGCTTCCGCACCAGGGCATTTTGCTTGACCATCCGTTTGACAGCAATGGCCATGGAGATGGTGACAATGGCAGGAAGTCCTTCCGGCACCGCCGCCACTGCCAGGCTCAGCCCGGTGAGCAGCATGGATAGGGGATCTTCTCCCCGGATCAACCCAATCAGACTCACCGCGGCGCAGATTCCCACACAACCCAAGGCAATCCACCGCCCCAGCTTGGAAAGCCGCTGCTGCATAGGCGTAGGGGGAGGTTGGGTTTGTTTCAGCATACCGGCAATGGCTCCCATCTGGGTGTGGGAACCGATGTGGGTGACTAAGGCTTTGCCCCGCCCGGCAGCAATGGTGCTCCCCATGTACACCCGTCCGGGTTGGTGAAGCTCGTTGTCCGGATAGGGAGAATGGACGGCCTGTTTGCTCACCGCTTCTGCTTCCCCGGTGAGCAGGCTTTCCTCTGCGGAAAGGCCGATGCTTTCCAGCACCACGCCGTCCGCCGCCACCCGGCAGCCTGCTTCCAGCAGCAGGATGTCTCCTACCGTCACTTCTTGAGCGGGAATGGTTATGGGAACTCCATCCCGGAGAACCATAGCGGTGGGGGCGGAGAGGGCCTGCAGGGCTTCCAGTGTCTTTTCGGTGCGGAATTCCTGGACAAAACCCATGATTCCGTTGCAGAGCACAATGATGCCGATGGTCACTGCGTCCATCCATTCCCCCAACAACAAACTCACCGCCGTGGCGGCCAGCAAAATGAGGGTGAGCAGATCCTTATACTGGCCGAAAAACAGGGCAATCCCGCTGCGTTTCGGGGGAGGGGGCAGGGCATTGGGCCCGTATTTTTTTTGCTGTTTTTTCGCCTGGGAGGAGCTGAGTCCCCCGGGATTTGCCTTTTGGGAGGCCGGCTGTCCCGCATCCCGCAGATCCGCCTGCAACAGACTGGTTACCCCCATCTTGCGCACCATCCTTCCGAATATCTTCTCTGGAATGGATATGCAAATGTCGGGGAAATCAGACCCTGCCGCCGGGAAAGAACCCAGAGGACAAGTCACCCGCTTTCCCATGCCGGCATACACTGACAGTGAGCCGACCCAATCTGTTGGGAACGCTCCAACCTTATTTGGAGTTGAACCACTATGAATCAATCATCCTGCTGCTGCGGCGACTTCGAATTTATGGACGCCGCCTATTGCTACTACGATCCCAACCGCCGTTGTGTGAAAAACGATTGCGGAGCTTGCCCGTATACAGTTTCGGTGCTGAGCCAGGATGTGGAGGACTGCTTCTGCCACTCTTCCTGCACTCCCAGCTGTTCTTCCACAAACGGGAATTATTGCAACTGCTGCTGTTCTCTTCCCAACCTGAGCCAATCCGATTCCCAGGAAGATTCCGATTGCAGCTGCCAGGGCGTTGCCTGTAAACAGGACAGCTGCGCCATGTCTCGCCGGATCTGCTGTGACCGAGACGGCACCTGCTGCCTTTATCCGGAACACTGCCGGGACGGCTTCTGGCCGGAATTTTCTCATCCCCGCTGGCTCTGCTGCAAGGATCTTTACAGCGGCGAAAACCACTATGATTCCTGCTGCCAAGGAAACGGTTCCTGCGGCTGCGAAGAAAACGACGATTAACAAATTTTCCACC